>JAQUQY010000029.1 GCA_028715865.1 Syntrophales bacterium | reverse complement strand
CCGATCTTTTCAAGTCGGCTTATCAGCTCCTTGGTCTCCAGGGCGAGTTCTCTGGCCAATTCGTAAACTCTGGTTTTTGACATTCTAGAAACTCCTGCTCATGCTCTCAATTGGGAGGCTTCTTGCAAACATGACCTACTCCGCCGGTACTTCGTCCTTTTCCCCGCCTCCACTGTCTTCATTTTCGGTTTCAGATTCGGTATCATCGAACCGGGATGCCTGGGCGATCCATGAAGCGGCTTTTTCAGTGGTTACCTTCAGGGCTGCCCCCAGTACCTCTGGGTCAGCCGAAGCGATCATGGGAATCGTCTTGAACCCCTGGTTGAAAAGAATCTCGGCCGAAGTGGCGTCCACTCCCGGTATTTGCTGCAGCGAATTGATAGCCTCTGCCTGCTGCTCATCAACGGAGGAGCCACTTTTCACATCTATTTTCCAGCCCGTAAGGCGGGCGGCAAGCCTGACGTTCTGGCCGTTCTTGCCTATTGCGAGAGAAAGCTGGTCATCGGGAACAACTACTTCTATGGACCGTCCCTCCTCATCGATAAATACGCGATCAACCTTTGCTGGAGAAAGGGCGCTGCAGACATAGGAAACGGGATTGTCGGCGTATGGAACAATGTCAATTTTTTCTCCCCGTAATTCCTGAACAACCCCCTGAACCCGGGAGCCTCTCATCCCCACGCAGGCTCCCACGGGATCGATGTCTCTATCCTTCGTTCGCACGGCTATTTTCGATCGGTAGCCGGGCTCTCTGGCCACGTTAACGATCTCGATAAAGCCTTCAGATATTTCAGGGACTTCAAGTTCGAAGAGGCACTTGATAAAAGAGGGATGAGTCCGGGACAGGATTATCTGGGGACCCTTAGATATGCGCTTGACGTCCAGTATATAGGCCCTGATGCGCTCCCCACGCTTGAAGGTTTCCCGGTTGATCTGTTCCGACGTGGGGATAATCCCCTCAGCCCTTCCAAGATTCACTATAATGTTTCCGCCCTCAAAACGCTGAACAGAACCATTTGCCAGATCTCCCTTGCGATCCTTGAACTCTTCGTAGACTATGTCCCTTTCGGCGTCCTTGACTTTCTGTATGATGATCTGCTTTGCCGCCTGCACTCCTATACGGCCGAAAGTGTTAGTTTCTATTTTCATTCCCAGGCTGTCGCCAAGCTCCGCTCCCTCGTCCAGGGAAGCCCGGGCTTCTTCCAGCGATATCTGTGTGTCGGGATGCAGAACCTCATTCACAACTGTTTTGAACTGAAACACTTCAACTTCGCCTATGTCGTCGTTATAGGCTGCCTCAAGGTCCAGATCCTGCCCCATTTTCTTTTTGGCGGCCGTCAACACGGCCGTCTCAAGGGCTTCGACAATGATACCCCGATCGATCCCCTTTTCCTTTCCCAGCTGATCAATAAGACGTTTCAGGTCTGGTCCCATTGAGTGTATCCTCCAAGATAGACACTATATCTAAAAGCCGCATAGTGCATATTTTTATCCCGTTGTCACGGTTCATATTTAAGGTTTGCCCTGTCAATCAAATTCCGGGGTATGCGGTAGTGTTTCCCCTCAATATCAACAACGATGACCCTGCCAGCCTCCTCGGCGACATAATCGACGAGGCATCCCTTGAAATTCTTTCGCCCATCAATACTGTCCCGGGTCCTGATTTTAACGGTTTTCCCCAGGCAGGCCACGAAGTCCTTGTCCCTGACAAGGGGACGGTCCAGCCCCGGTGAAGACACCTCCAGGTCATAAGGTCCGGGTGGAACATCGTATACGGAAAGAACATCCCCCGCCAGGTGGCTCACCTTGGCGCAGTCATCGACGTTAACTCCCCTTTCGCAATCGATATAAATCCTCACAAGCCAGCGGGCTTTTCCACGGTGACACTCCACGTCGATCAGTTCCAGCCCTTCCGATTCAACAACCGGTTCAATAATTTCTCGGATTCGCGCTCCGTAAGTTCCCGCTGCCATTATCACCAAAACCGTAAATGAAAAAAGTGGGCGGGGCCCACTTTTAATCAAGTGAATTTCTTGTCGAAATTCCTATCATAAAAACCATTGGCATTGCAACGAAAAAATGGAGCGGGCGATGGGACTCGAACCCACGACGTCCAGCTTGGGAAGCTGACATTCTACCGCTGAATTACGCCCGCCTGAGCCCGTCGTTCCAATAACAGGATGCACGATTCTAAACAAAGCGGTGAATTTGTCAAGATAATTTATGGATAAACCGCTGTGGGAAAATGTTCCTGCTGCTGAGAACAATGGTCCCGAAATCATACCGCTAATATTGATGACTTCTTACGAAGCCATCAATATTGGCTGAAGGTTGGTGCGAGGAGCTTTTCAGAATCCTTAGTTTTTGAGTCTTCTTTTTACCGACAAAGCGTGAGCCTCGAGTCCCTCAAGAGAGGCAAAGCGGACCGCGGCGCCTCCGATTTCTTCGAGGGACCGGGCAGTGCACGAGACAAGGCTGGTTCTCTTGATGAAATCGTACACCCCCAGGGGGGAAGAAAACCGCGCTGTTCGGGCCGTGGGGAGGATGTGGTTGGGGCCGGCCATGTAGTCACCCACTGCTTCGGGGGTGTTGTGTCCCAGGAAGACGGCGGAGGCGTTTTCAACAGAGTCCAGCAATTCCCAAGGATTGGTCACCATAAGTTCCAGGTGTTCCGGCGCGAATCGGTTCGAGATGTCCATGGCTTCTTTCAGATCCACAGTTACAATGATTCTGCCGTACCTCTCCAGGGAGGCGGAGGCGATGGACTGCCGGGGCAGTTCTTTCAGCTGGCGGGTAATCTCTTCGACGACCTTTGCGGCCAGGGCTTCGTCCGGCGTCAGCAGTACCGATGACGCCTGCTCGTCATGCTCCGCCTGGGAAAGCAGGTCCGCGGCCACAAGCTCAGGCGAAGCCGACCCGTCGGCAATGATCAGAATTTCGCTGGGTCCGGCGATCATGTCAATTCCGACGGTCCCGAAAACCAGCCGTTTTGCCGTCGCCACGTATATGTTTCCCGGCCCCACAATTTTGTCGACGGCGGGAATCGATTCGGTACCGTAGGCAAGGGCGGCTATGGCCTGGGCACCTCCCGCCCGGTACAGGCGATCGACTCCGGCTATCTTCGCCGCGGCCATTATCAGCGGGTTGACGATTCCCTTTTTCGCGGGCGTGACGAGGAATATTTCCTGAACTCCCGCTATGCGCGCGGGAATAGCAGCCATCAGAACAGTTGACGGATAGGGGGCAAGCCCGCCGGGAGCGTAGATGCCGACCCGCTTCAGGGGCTTAACTATCTGGCCCAGCACAGCTCCATTTTCATCGACTGTGGACCATGACTCCACATGCTGCATCCGGTGAAACTGTTCTATCCGACGGGCCGCAAATTCCAGAACCGCCAGGTCCTCTGGATCGACAAACGCGCAGGCTTCTTCGATTTCCTCTTGACGCACCCGGACCGTACCGGCATCGATTGCGCTGTCATCGAATTGCCTGGCGTATTCAAAGAGTGCTTCGTCGCCACGAAGGGAAACGTCCCTGAGGATTTTTTCCACTTCGGGCAGTACATTATTATCAGCTGTTTCACCCCGTTTCAGAAGGCGCTCCAGCTCCGCTTCAAAGGTTTTCGACTTTGATCGGATAATCTTCATCTATTCCCTGACCCTCCTGATGTTTGCTCCAAGGCGGGAGAGTTTTTCCTCTATGCGCTCGTAGCCCCGATCAATATGGTAGACGCGGGACAGTTCCGTCGTCCCCTCCGCCACCAGTCCGGCCAGCACAAGCGACGCGGAAGCCCGAAGGTCGGTGGCCATTACCGGCGCCCCCCTGAGCCGGTTCACACCGCTGACTATGGCCCTGTTGCCGTCGATCACTATGTCAGCGCCCATCCTCATCATCTCGTTTACATGCATGAACCTGTTTTCAAAGACCGTCTCACGGATGACGCTGGTACCGATGGCCACCGTCATCAGGGCCATCATTTGTGCCTGAAGATCCGTCGGGAACCCTGGGTAGGGAAGTGTTGTGATGTCCACGCTATGCACGGAATTGCCGCCCGAGACCCTCACACTGCTTCCGTTTATCTCAATACTAGCGCCCGCCTCACGGAGCTTCGCCGTGAGAGCTTCCAAATGTTTCGGTTCACACCCCTTGACTACAACGTCTCCGCCTGTGATTGCGGCGGCGATCATGAATGTTCCCGCTTCAACGCGATCAGCAATGATCGAGGCTTCCACGGAATCAAGGGATGTAACGCCCTCGATGGTGATGACGTCCGTTCCGGCTCCCCGGATCTTCGCTCCCATGCCGTTGAGAGCTGTCGCGAGATTTTCCACTTCCGGCTCTTTGGCGGCATTCTCCAGCACTGTCGTACCCCGGGCGAGAACGGCGGCCATCATGATATTCTCCGTTCCCGTAACCGTTGATGTGTCAAAAAAAATGGTTGTTCCCTTCAGACCCTTCGTGGTAGCCTCCACGTAGCCGTCACGCAGATCGATTTCGGCGCCCATGGCCTGCAGGGCTTTGAGGTGGAGATTGACGGGGCGGGCTCCGATGGCGCATCCTCCGGGCAGGGAAACCCTGGCTCGCCCCATGCGGGCTACCAGGGGACCCAGGACGAGAATGGAAGCTCTCATAGTCTTTACAAGGTCATAGGAAGCCTCGCACTGCTGTATTCCTGCCTGTACCTGGAGGGTGTTTCCCTTTGCCTCAACAGCAGCTCCGAGGCTTACAAGCAGCTTCTTTATTGTCTTTACGTCCACGAGATCGGGAACATTGTGAAAGACGCAGGATCCTTCCGTTAGAAGCGACGAGGCTATGATAGGAAGAGCGGCATTCTTGGCGCCGCTGACTGAAACTTCTCCCCTGAGCTTTTCGCCTCCTTCAATCAATATTTTGTCCACTTTGCCATCAACTCCTTTTTCTCGCGGCCACAACACGTTCCTTCCCGGCCATATCCATCCTTGTTCGGAACTGATCGTACCTGTTTGATTCAGTGAGCAGTTGTTCAACCTCCATCCGCTGGCCTTCACCAATCTCCATGATAAGCCATCCTCCGTCAACCAGTACCGATGCCGCACCCTGTATAAGCATGGAGTGAAACTCGGTTCCCCGGGTACCCGCAACCAGTGCCCGCTTCGGTTCGAAATCTCTGATTCCACGGGGCAGTGAATTCCAGTTGTCTTCCGTTATATAGGGAGGATTGGAAAGGACTATAGCAAATTTTCCCGAAAGGGGCTCGAATAAATCGGCGCACAGAAAAAAGATCCTGTCTCCCACGCCGTGGGTAAAGGCGTTTAGGCGCGCCAGGTAAAGGGCTTTTATCGAAAGGTCTGTGGCTGCAATAAAAATGTCCGGGCGTTCACGACACAGGGCTATGCTTATGGCTCCGCTTCCCGTCCCGATTTCAAGGATATTCACCTCCAGCCCTGAAGTAATGCTCATTATATCAAGGGTTTCCTCGATCAACGTTTCAGTTTCCGGGCGTGGAATCAGGACATCCTTAGTAACTGCAAGAAACAGGGACCAGAATTCTTTTCCGCCCACTATGTAGGAGACGGGTTCTCCCTCCACTCTCCGCTCAAGATCCCGGTTGAAGCGCTCAAGCTCATTCTCCGTAAGAACGCGATCCCCGTGGGCGTAAAGGCTTATTCTTTCCACGCCAAGACAGCTGCAGAGAATAACTTCCCCGTCAAGCCGGGGCGATGGCGAACCGCTTTCGAGCAACGACTGCTCAGCCTCCTGGAGTACCCGTTTCACATTCATCCTGATTTCCCGCTGTTTCGCAACTATAATGCCCACAAATATCTGTATTCATGGATGATTGCCTGATTTGAGGCCGCAATGCGTACTTATAATTATAGCCATATGCTTTTTCATGTTCCTTATATTTTAGCCGGCCAGGTTGTTCATAGTTGTAAAGTCCAGGGAAATCAGGATTCATCGGGTGCTCCCGGCCTTGATTGGAATGTCCGGCGGTTTTCACGCCGGGCTTGAAGGAGGTTTATTCCGACTTAAGCGCTTCGGACTGATAGTGGGTCATGAGTGAATCGACAATGGTATCGATATCGCCGTCTAGAATTTCGTCAAGGTTGTAAAGCGTCAGACCGATGCGGTGATCCGTCACCCGTCCCTGGGGGAAATTGTAGGTTCGCACTCTCTGGCTGCGGTCGCCGCTTCCTACCTGAAGTTTTCTGCTTTCCGATATCGTCGCGGCCTGTTCCTCTTCCATGCGGTCCAATAGCCTCGCCCTTAGCACTTTAAGGGCCTTCGCCCTGTTTTTGTGCTGTGACTTTTCATCCTGACAGGTTACGACGAGCCCCGTGGGAAGATGGGTTATCCTTACAGCGGAATCGGTGGTATTTACGCTTTGCCCCCCATGGCCCGTGGATCTGTACACATCTATTCTCAGTTCACCGGGGTCTATGTTGACTTCAATTTCTTCCGCTTCCGGCAGAACCGCCACGGTTACGGCGGAGGTGTGAATTCTTCCCTGAGCTTCAGTAACGGGAACACGCTGAACGCGGTGTACGCCGCTCTCGTACTTCAGGCGCCGGAAGGCGTCGGTTCCTTCGATCAGCATTATTACCTCCTTGAATCCACCAATTCCACTCGAGGGGCCGGTGCTGACCACATCGACCTTCCAGCCTGACCGCTCCGCGTATATGGCATACATTCGGTAAAGATCCGCCACGAAGAGGGCCGCCTCTTCGCCGCCGGTTCCGGCTCGAATTTCCAGAAATACGTTTCTGTTGTCGTTGGGATCGCGGGGGATCAGGAGTATCTTCAGGCGCTCTTCGAGGGAAGTAAGCAAGTTTTCAAGTTCATCGATTTCAGTGCCTGCAAGTTCACGCAACTCGCTGTCGCCGTCCTTCAGCAGCAACCTGTTTTCTTCTATCTGGCGTCTTGTTTTTTCGTAAAGTCGAAAGGTTTCGATAAGCGGGCTAAGGTCAGCATGTTCCTTGGCGTACTTCTGGTAGTCGCCGAATTTTTTTACCGCCGCCGCGTCGCTCAGGAGATGCTCCAGCTCTTCATACCGATTTTCAATGTCTTTCAGTTTAGAGAGCATATAACGGGCTCACCGTCCTTCGGCGGTCGCCTGGAGTTAACACCGGCGAAAGTGGTAGCGCTCGAACGCGTGGGGTTGGAGGTATGCCGCTGTGAAAGCCGGGGTTTTTTTAAAATATTTAAAATTACTTTCCCTCGTTGACGCCGGCGTACTTTCTCTTGAATTTTTCAACTCTTCCTGCGGTATCAATGATTTTCTGCTTTCCCGTCATGAAAGGGTGACAACTGGAGCAGATTTCAACCTTGATGTCGGGCTTCGTCGACCGCGTCTCAAACACGTTGCCGCATACGCAGGATACCGTCGATTTCTCGTAGAGAGGGTGAATATCTTTTTTCATGTTCCCTTCTTCCTTTGTTTATTCTAAACGCGCATTTCTATGGCATTTTTCAGAAAAATGCAAGGGGATTGTGTCTTACCCTGATTTACCGCTACTTTGTAACCAGAATGTCCACAAGTATCTGTATTGATAGATGATTGCAAGGTTGGGATCACAATGCATGGTTATAATTTCAGCAATGTTTTGGGTGCGTAAGCTTTTTAATATTCCTCATATTATATCTACTTGGGTCGTTCATGGTTGCATAATCTCGGGAAATCAGGATTTCACTGGTTCATGGAGAGAAAGAAATCCTGGTTGGTGTCGGTTCTTCTGATTTTGTCGATAATGAACTCCATGGCGTCAACGGGATTCATTTCCTGCAGGAGCCGCCGCAGAATCCACACGCGGTTCAGGTTTTCCTTGGGGATGAGCATTTCCTCCTTGCGCGTGCCTGATCTTATAAGGTCGAAGGCTGGGAAAACCCTCCTGTCGGCGATTCTTCTGTCCAGGTGAAGCTCCATGTTGCCTGTTCCCTTGAATTCTTCGAAGATGACTTCATCCATCCGGCTTCCCGTATCTATAAGGGCCGTTGATATAATTGTGAGGCTGCCGCCGCCTTCGATGTTGCGGGCGGCGCCGAAGAACCTTTTCGGTTTGTGAAGCGCGTTAGAGTCGACGCCTCCTGAAAGAATCTTTCCGCTGGGAGGGACCACCGTATTGTAGGCACGGGCCAGGCGGGTAATACTGTCGAGGAGAACAACCACATCCTTGTTATGTTCCACCAGGCGTTTGGCTTTTTCTATTACCATCTCGGCCACCTGAACATGGCGAACAGGCGTTTCATCAAAGGTGGATGACACCACCTCGCCCTTCACGCTTCGCTCCATGTCGGTCACTTCTTCAGGCCTTTCGTCAATGAGCAGAACCATCAGGACAACTTCCTTGTGGTTTGCCGTGATGCTGTTGGCTATATCCTGCAGAAGAACCGTCTTGCCGGCCCTGGGCGGTGAAACGATGAGCCCGCGCTGTCCCTTTCCGATTGGGGTGAATATGTCCATGATTCTGGTTGAGTAATTTTCCGGATCAGATTCCAGGTCGAATTTTTCTTCCGGGTATAGAGGGGTGAGATTGTCAAACAGAATTTTGTCCCTTGCCGCGTCGGGACTTTCAAAGTTGACCATGCCCACCTTCAGGAGGGCGAAATATTTCTCTCCTTCCTTGGGTGGCCGGATCTCGCCGGATATTGTGTCACCAGTCCTGAGTCCGAACCTCCTTATCTGTGACGGCGAAATATAAATATCATCGGGACCGGGCAGGTAATTGTAATCGACGGAACGAAGAAAACCGAAGCCGTCAGGCAGAGTTTCCAGGACTCCTTCGCCGGCTATGAAACCGTTTTTTTCCGACTGGTATTGAAGGATGGCGAAGATCAGGTCCTGGCGCCTCAGGCTGCTGGCATCGGGAACATTCAATTCCTTTGCCAGATGGTTCAACTCTCCTATTGATTGTTTTTTTAATTCGGTGATGTTCATGTTCTTTCCCTCTAAATAATAAAATGCCGGTAAGTTTTGAATCGCTGGTATAAAAAGGCTCACCCGTCCTCAGGCGGTCCCTGTGGGTGACAAGTCGTTTATGGAATTTAAATATCCGGAGTTACATTTTAATAAATCAAGTAGTTGCGTGTGATTCTCTCAGGAGCTGCCTTTATCCGGGAGGCTTTCCGTCAAGTCGTTAACAGCTTTTCTTCTCCGCAACCGCACAAAACATAAATATGATTTGCGGCGATATTGGATGACCATGACGGGAAAACCTTATATATTTTTTCAGAGATCACTTGATAAGCCGGAATTTATGAGGGCATTACACTCGAAAAAACTCCTGTGGCAAATAATCTTATCGATGAGGTTTTCAGAGATGTTGGAAGGGCAACAGCTCCGTTTAAATCCTCGCGTCGCCATATTATGAAATGCTGAAAATTCCTTTGAAATTCAACACAGCTTTCGACACATACCCTCTGGTTTTTCCGCAACTGTTATGGAGCTTTGGAAGTACTTAGAAAGAAAGGATGTAGAGTACAGGTCCTCTTTGATGGCGGAACTTTATATAATTATATGGTTCATGTCAAGATAAAATCGACGGTGTAAAGTCAAAAGGGGACATAATTGATCAGGTCTTGCTAAAATATGGCTCAAACAATATAACGGTTGCTAATTCCGTCAAAAATCCTTAAATGAACCGACCGGGTAGTCATTGCCCGCCCGGATCCATGATCGGCGGTTCGGTGTTATAGCATGATCTGGTTCGTGTGTGAAAAAGTTGTTTATCAACCAGGTTGACGCGACCAGGGAAGATATTTAAGGAAAGGAAAGGAATGAAAGCGCGTTTCCTGTGGCGCTCCTTCAGGGCGAGATACCGGGACGAGGTTGCCGAACTTGCGTCAATCAGAAGGTACATACGTCCCGGTGATACGGTTTGTGATATAGGCGCGAACAAGGGGGAATTTATCTACTGGATGTCGCGCTGGGCCGGCGGCCATGGCTCCGTGGTTGCCTTTGAGCCCCAGGAAGAGCTTGCCCTGTACCTGCGCGGCATCTGTTGCGGCCTGGGCCTTTCCAATGTGACCGTGGAGGCGAAAGCAGTGGGTTCCCATACAGGGGCGGCTACGCTTTACGTGCCCGGGGAGGCCGGTAATTCTCCGGGAGCTTCTCTCAAGTCCGGCCTGTCTGAAAGGGAAGCCTGTCGAAAGGTTCCGGTTCCCATTATAACCCTTGATGATTATTTCAGACTCGATACCAATGTAAGAGTTCTGAAAATCGATGTTGAAGGAGCTGAAGGGTCTGTGTTCGAAGGGGCCCGGCGCATTCTGAGAGAGCAATCTCCGCTTCTGGTTTTCGAGTGCGAAAATCGACACCTGGAATCCGGTGATGTGTGGGATGTTTTTCGCTGTCTCTTTGAGCTGGGATACGATGGAAAGTTCGTTTGCGGAAGAAAGCTTCGGCCCCTGTCGGAATTTGATGCCTCTGTTCACCAGAAACAGACAGGCGATCGTTTCTGGGACAGAAAGGATTATTATAACAACTTTGTATTCAGAAAGAAGGCTTGACCGATGGAAGTGCCGGCGTACCAATTGATCACGCGAGCATGATGCCGCTTACCTGATGGTCCGCTTTGTTTCCCTCGCCGCGCCAGGAATAAAACAGATCGTTTCTGCACAGGGTACAAAGCGGAAGGACCGCAATATTGCCTTCCGGTATGCCTGCATCAAGAAGCTGGCGCCTGCTTGCTTCACCCAGATTCATCATTCTTCGCCCATTGCGCTTTTTGTCGCTGAAGACTTCGCCGCGCCATGCCCATAAACACATTTCCTCGAAGACGTCATCTCCGACTTCGTAGCAGCAGGGACCTATGGATGGGCCGATGGCGGCTATTATGTTTGATGGATCTGAAGAAAACCTCTCAACGAACAGGTCCGCCGCCTTCCCCGCGATTCCCAGGGCCGTACCCTTCCAGCCCGCGTGAACCGCCCCGACAACGCGGTTTACGGGATCGGCAAGGAGTAGGGGGACGCAATCGGCCGTCCTGATACCTATGGCGCAGCGGCTGCGGTTCGTAACGAGGGCGTCGCATTTTGTTTCCGAGATGTCGGTCCCTGTTGGCGGTTCTTTTTCGTCCAGCACGGCGATGTGGTCGCCGTGGACCTGTATCCCTGTATAAAAGGACCTCCTTTCTATCCGGAACAAACCGGCAAGTGCTCCGTCTTCCCCGGCGTCTTCCGCCCCGGCTTCTCCTTTGCCGGGAACCCTCATTACATCCTTTCCATTGTTGTTCCTTGTGCCGAAGGCGTGGACCAGGAATGCCTGCTCCTTCAGAATATCGGCCATTACAAAGACAAATGGACTGTGCTTCTC
>JAQUQY010000028.1 GCA_028715865.1 Syntrophales bacterium | reverse complement strand
TAATAAAAGAAATCCCCGTCGCGGCAGGGCTCGGGGGCGGAAGTTCAAACGCTGCGACGACCCTCATGGCTTTGAATGATATGACTTTCGCGGGCCTGGACAAGGATGAACTGGCACGGATGGGATCTCTTCTGGGATCGGACGTGCCTTTTTTTATACATGAAAGGGGCGCTTGGGCATTTGGCAGGGGTGAAAGGATTCAACCGGTTGAAAATCTTCCGAAACTATGGTTAGTTGTCTGCAATCCGGGCATTCAGCTCTCTACAGGGGAAGTCTACGGCGGGCTAAGAATTGCATTGACAAATGAACCGATCCAATATAGTATCCCGCGACTTCAAACGGTGCGTCAGATTGCGGACGGTCTCGATAACGATCTTGAACGAGTGTCCCAGAAGATTTGTCCCGCCATATCGGACGTTAAGAAACGCCTTGTGGCCGAGGGAGCGCTGGGTGCCCTGATGTCGGGAAGCGGCTCCACGGTATTCGGAGTTTTCGAGTCAAAAATCGAAGCCGAACATGCCGAAAGCCGCCTGAAAGACGAGGAAACCATCCCCTTTGTCGTAAGCGCCTGTTCGATTTAGGCCCCTCTAAAAAGATTGAAGGAGCAGCATGCAATTTTCCCTGGAATGTAAAAAGGCGCTGGTAACCGGGGGGAGCCGGGGCATAGGCAGAGCCATAGCACTCGCCCTTGCTGAAGCCGGGGCGGACGTGGCCGTTGCCAGCAGGAAGCTTCCGGATCTCGAGAAGGTTGCCGCGGAAATCAGAAAAAGAGGAAGAGCTGCCCTTGCTGTTGAAGCCCACGTGGGGCGTATGAATCAAATAGAAGGGATGGTGAAGGCAGTTAAGGATTCTTTCGGGGCCATCGACATCCTGGTGAACAACGCGGCTACCAATCCATCCATGGCACAGGCGATGGATATCGACGAAAGGGCCTGGGATTCAATCATGAATCTGAACCTCAAAGGCCTGTTTTTCGCCAGCCAGCTTACGGCACGGGTCATGAAGGAAAGCGGAGGAGGATCGATAGTAAACGTGTCCTCCGTGGAGGGTATTTCTCCCGGCATACTCCCCGTATATTCGATAAGCAAGGCTGGCGTGATACACGCGACAAAGGTAATGGCACAGCAATGGGCCGCCTATAACATCAGGGTTAACTGTATAGCGCCGGGACTTGTGAGAACCGAGTTCAGCCGCGCCCTTTGGGACAACCCGGATATTCTCGGCGCTGTCACGAGCATGACACCCATGGGCCGCATAGGAGAACCGGAGGAAATGGCAGGCGCCGTCATATACCTTTGTTCCGATGCAGCCGGATACGTGACAGGACAGGTTATCGCCCTTGATGGGGGTAAAACCATCTGATAGAGCGGGAACAGATCCGGCTGTCGGAAACACGAACGTTCGAAAATGGGGCGTCGTCAAGCGGTAAGACACAGGATTTTGGTTCCTGCATTCGGAGGTTCGAATCCTCCCGCCCCAGCCATAATGAAAAGAGAAGAATCGATGCTTGAAAGAATGAGGATATTTTCAGGAAATTCAAGTCTTGAACTGGGAGGGTTGATCTGCCGGAAGCTGGGTGTAGCCATGGGCAAGGCGAATGTGTCAACATTCAGTGATGGTGAGACCCGGGTTGAAATCAACGAAAATGTTCGGGGTATGGATGTTTTTGTAATTCAATCAACGTGCAACCCGGTGAACCTGTCCCTCATGGAGCTTCTGGTAATTATCGACGCTCTCAAGAGGGCTTCGGCTGACCGTGTGACAGTGGTTATGCCATATTACGGATATGCAAGGCAGGACCGCAAGGCTGCTCCACGGGCGCCCATTACGGCCAAGCTGGTGGCCGATCTTCTCACGACGGCCGGCGCCAGCCGGATCCTTTCAGTTGATCTCCATGCCGGTCAGATTCAGGGTTTTTTCAATATCCCCGTGGACAACCTCTATGCCATGAACATTCTTCTGGAATATCTCAAGACAACTTATACAGACAGCAACGTGGTTGTATCGCCAGATACGGGTGGCGTTGTCAGGGCTCGCGCTCTTGCACGGCGCTTCGGTCAGGCGACCCTCGCCATAGTGGACAAGAGAAGAGATGACCCCAACGAGTCGGAGGTCATGAACATCGTAGGAGACGTGAAGGGAAAGCGAGCCATCATAATAGACGATATGATAGATACGGCGGGCACGGTTGTACAAGCCGCCGATGCCCTTCTTAATGAAGGGGCTTCCGAAGTTATTGCCTGCTGTACCCATCCGGTTCTTTCCGGGCCCGCCATTGACAGGATTCAGGCGTCAAGTATTCGTGAGGTTATTGTTACAGATACAATTCCGCTACACGAGAAGGCCCTTGCCTGCGATCGTATCAGGGTGCTGACCATATCGAGCCTGATCAGCGAGGCCATAAAGCGGATTTATTATAACGAATCTGTTAGTTCTTTATTTGTTTAGGAGAAAAAATGAAAACAATAGGGGTAGAAGTCTACACAAGAACAGATCTTGGCAAACAATCGGCCCGAAAACTGCGTGGCAGGGGATATATGCCGGCTGTTTTTTATGGCCTTGGAGTGGAGCCGGTTCATATTTATCTGGAGGCGGATAAATTCCTGAAGCAGCTTGGAAAGGAAAAGGCCGAGGGGACCTTTATTGAACTGGAAGTTCTAGGCGGAGACGGAAAGGCATCTAAAAAACTATCCGTATTGAAGGATCTTCAGATCGATACCTTGAAGCGTCGCCTTGTCCATGCCGATTTCTACGAGATCAAGATGGACCGTGAGGTCACGGTTGACCTTGCTATTCACTTTACCGGCAGCCCACAGGGAGTTGAAGATGGCGGAGAAGTTCAGCAGCTGAAAAGGGAAGTAAAGGTTTCAGGTCTTCCCGGCGCTCTTCCCGGGTCGATAGAACTGGATATAAGCGGCATGAATATCGGCGACACCCTCAAAGTGGGAGACATTTCCCTGGGGGATAATGTCAGGATAATGGACGGCGAGGATGTGGCCCTTGTTACTGTGGCCGCAATGCGAGTCACCGCCGAGGAAGAAGTGGTCGAAGAGGCGGCTTCCGATGAGGGCGCTCCCGATGAAACTCCTGATGACGCCCGGGAAGAGGGCAGCGAATAAAGGGCGGGAAGCCCGTGAGGTAGCCAGGTGAAGCTGGTCGTGGGGCTTGGAAATCCGGGATTGCCCTATGCATTGACGCGGCACAACCTGGGCGCCATCGTACTTGACAGGTTGGCGGAAATTACATCACTTTCCCTGTCGCGTAGGGGACATGAAGCCCTGTACGCGTCGGGTTATGTGGATGGTGTAAGGTTAATGCTTGCCAGGCCTGAGACTTACATGAATCTCAGCGGTGTAGCCGTGGATAGCCTGGCCCGATATTATAAAATAGACACTCCTGATATTATCGTTATTCACGATGATCTCGATCTTCCTTTCGGAGATGTCAGGATTAAGGAGGGGGGAGGTGACGGAGGGCACAAGGGACTGATATCCATAATATATCATATCGGCAGCCCCGCGTTCACAAGAATTCGATGCGGTATAGGCAGGCCGGCTATGAAAGAGATGACGGAATCCTATGTGCTTGAAAGACTTAACGATGAAGAAATGAAAGAAGTCCCGCGTATAGCGGAAAAAGGCTCTAGGGCGGTAATGACCGTCATCACCTCGGGGACAGTGAGGGCGATGAACGAGTTTAATGTAAGAGGTCAAAAAAATTCAGATCAGGAGGTATGAGCGAGGACTATGGAATTTATAGTAGATTACGCGTGGTTATGGGGTATTATCGGCTTGGTGATAGCGTTTGGCATTTATAAGTATGTTCTTTCGTTTTCCCCGGGCAACGAGGTCATGGTGGATATCATGGAGAAGATTCATGCCGGCGCCATGGTGTTTTTGAAGCGGGAATACAAGATCATCGCGATATTTATCGTCGTTGTCTTTATTATTCTCATTTTCGCTCTTGGAATCTGGACGGCTGTTGCCTTCCTTGTAGGAGCTATCGGGTCTCTAAGTGCCGGTGTGTTCGGCATGCAGGCGGCGACAATGTCCAATGCCCGAACGGCTGAAGCAGCGAGACTCTATGGACAGGGGCGCGCCCTGACGGTTGCTTTCTTCGGCGGTTCCGTCATGGGTCTCTCTGTGGCGTCCCTGGGGCTTCTTGGTCTGGGCATCTTCTTCCTGTTCTTTGCCAAGGTTAATTATACCGTAATAACCGGTTTTGCCATGGGCGCTTCGTCCATCGCGCTCTTTGCCCGTGTGGGTGGCGGCATCTACACCAAGGCGGCCGACGTAGGATCCGACCTTGTGGGCAAGATTGAGGCGGGAATTCCCGAAGACGACCCCCGGAACCCAGGCGTGATAGCCGACAACGTGGGAGACAACGTGGGCGATATCGCCGGTATGGGCGCGGACCTCTATGAGTCCTACTGCGGTTCCGTTATTGCCGCCATTGCCATCGGCGCGACCATGGGCGCCATGTCCTATCAGTGGATGATGCTGCCCATGCTCTTCATCATAGCCGGTCTCCTTTCTTCCGTTATCGGGATCGGCCTTTTCAATTTCCTCAAGAACATGAGCCCCCAGTCTGCTCTCAGTAATTCCCTCTATATCGCCGGCGTTATCTTTATCATACTGTCATTCTTCGTGGTGAACAGCATCACCGGCGGCATGGATCCTGAATATCTGAAGAGTCTGGGTATGATCAGCGCCTATGGCCCCTTCTACGCGGTTCTTCTGGGCATCGTCGCGGGCATGCTCATCGGCGGCGTCACGGAATACTACACCGCCAAGGGTCCCATTCGCCGTATCGCTGAAGCTTCCCAGACCGGCCCGGCCACCAACATCATCAGCGGCTTCGCCGTGGGTCTCGAAAGTGTCGCGGCTCCCGTGTTCTTCATCGCCATGGCGATCTGGCTTGCCTTCACCGTGGCCGGCCTTTACGGAATTGCCATAGCGGGCGTGGGGATGCTGGGAACCGTCGGCATGACCATGTCAGTTGACAGTTACGGGCCCATTGCCGACAACGCCGGCGGCATCGCCGAACAGGCTCACATGCCTCCGGAAGTCAGGGAAATCACGGATGGTCTTGACGCGGTGGGCAATACCACGGCGGCCATTGGAAAAGGCTTCGCCATCGGTTCCGCAGCCCTTACGGCGCTGGCCATGTTCGCGGCCTACACCGCCACGGTGAGAACCTTCCCCGGATTTGAAGGGTTCGCCCTCGACCTCACGGAAGCCCGCGTCATCACGGGTCTGTTCCTGGGCGCCGTCGTTCCCTGCGTAATGGCGGCCCTCACCATGAACGCCGTCGGCGACGCGGCCTTCGACATGATCAACGAGATCAGGCGGCAGTTCCGTGAAATACCGGGGATTATGGAAGGCACTACAGCTCCCGACACGAACAGCTGTGTCGACATCGCCACCACGGCGGCCCTTAAGCGTATGGTTGTTCCCGGAGTCGGCGCCGTTGTTGCTCCCATCCTCGTGGGCGTTCTTATCGGCCCCCACGCGCTGGGAGGATTCCTGGCCGGCGCCACGCTCACCGGTGTCGTTCTCGGCCTGCTCATGGCGAACTCGGGCGGCGCCTGGGACAATGCCAAGAAGTACATCGAAAAGGGCAACTTCGGCGGCAAGGGATCTGATGCTCATCATGCCGGTGTCATCGGTGACACAGTTGGTGACCCATTCAAAGATACCTCGGGTCCGGCGATGAACATTCTCATCAAGCTAATGTCCGTTGTGTCTTTGGTAATGGTTCCGGCCATCGTGATGCTCTACGAGGCTATTCACTAAGCTACAACTGACGCTGCAAATGACGTGACGAAGAGGGGTGCGGGTGACCGCACCCCTCTTCTCATGTCGAGACTATTAACGAAAAAATCCCGCCTTGGAGGCAGGAAAGGGTGTCAAGTATTTTTTTATAGATCCAAACAGTTTCTTCCAGATAGGGGGGGGTGCCGGTGGGAGGAAAGGAGGGAACCGAAAACCGCCCACCGGCGGGGTGTAAACCCTTTGATGTGCTTTATTGGCAACCCGCTGACCGGGTTTTTAAGAACATCTTCAAAGATCATTATGGTTTGATGATAAGAGAATGACCCTGCACATGCAATGAGAGTGTTTCTGATTTGAGCTGGAGAAAAACCTTAAAGCATGTCAGGGGACGGACGGAAAAATAGTGCAAAAGAAAAGGAAGGTTTCGTTGCAGCAACGAAACCTTCCTTTTCGTATATCAGCTGAAGGCGGGTGAATTATGTTTGCCGAGGACCGCCTGTCAGATTCAGGGGGGGACCGGTGGGAGGAAAGGAGGGAACCGAAAACCGCCCACCGGTGGGTGTAAGCGCTTTAAATTCCAAAAAGGCTGATATTTTGAAAGAACCCTTTTGTTAGGACACTACTTTTCTATGATGGAATAATAGGGGTATCAAGGGGAATAAACAATGGGAGTGTTTCTGATTTATCCAGTTTAAAATCCTTATTTTAAGTAAGGAAAAGGATTGGTTGACGAAGTCTGTCGTGGTGCCCGTATTTGTTTTTCAGACATGTGTTTCACGAAAGAAACAGCCGTTCTGAATGGAGTGTAGGGGTAAGGGAATGGAGTGGCTGAATCTGCTCACTGTTTATCATAATGGGAAAATCGCATTGAAAAAGTGGCCCTCCCCTGTGTAAGTGAACGCAGGTCCGTCGAGTATCCAAAGAGATGTTTCAGGGGAACCTTCGCTTTTATTTCACTGATTGGAATCTCTTGTGATATGTTTACAACTTCGCCACCCCTGGAATTGATGCTCCCTATTACTTCGCCCATGAATTCTCCAGGACTGAGGATATCGACAAGCATGACAGGCTCCAGGAGAACAGGCTTGCCCTTGGCGATGCCGTTCTGAAATGCGGTTGACGCTGCAACCTGGTATCCGAGTTCGGAAGACTCCCCCTCAAGGTATGAGGCGTTTTTTATCCTCACAATGACATCAACAACGGGATAACCAGCCAGGGGACCGCTCAGGGCTGTGTCACGGATACTCTGTTCTATAATCTGCAGATAGTGGGAGGGAAGCGCATCCGGATCCGTGTCGTTGATAATCTGTATGCCGCCGCTTCTTGTATTCGGTATCAGTTTAAGCGCCACGTGGCCATGGTGCTTCTTTTCGCCCAGCTTTTTATCGAATATTTCTTCCGAATCCACCTCGGTTTCTATTGTTTCGCGATATACGACGCGAGGTTTACCCACATTTACATTTGTGTTGAACTCACGAACGAGGCGGTCGATAACGATTTCGAGATGCAGCTCTCCCATTCCTGAAATGACGGTCTGGGCCGTTTCGTCGTCAAACTTTACCTTCAGGGTCGGGTCTTCGCCGGTGAGCTTTTCCAGGGCAAGCGACAGACGGGACTGGTCGTCGGGGGTTTTCGGTTCAATGGCCCTTGATATTACAGGCTCATAAAATTTAATTTTCTCCAGAAGAATTGGATGCTTCTCATCACAAAGCGTGTCTCCCGTCACCGTGTCCTTGAGTCCCACTGCCACCACAATGTCTCCCGCGACGGCCTTTTTTACCCGTTCGCGCTTGTTGGCATGCATTTTTATCAGTCGGGCCACCCTTTCACGTTTCCGCTGGTTCGCGTTGTATACCTCGTCGCCGGAGGAGATCTGTCCCGAGTATATTCGAATATAGGTTATCTTCCTTCCTTCGTCTGTCATCACCTTGAAGGCCAGAGCCGCCAGAGGTGATTTGCTATTGCTTTCAAGGAGCTCTCCTTCACCAGTAAGCGGGTTGACTCCCTTTACGGGATGAGCTTCTTCAGGTGATGGAAGAAAATCGATCACTCCGTCAAGTACGGGCTGCACACCCTTGTTTCGAAGTGCTGATCCACAGAGAACGGGAACCGCCTTAAGAGAAAGAACGGCTCGCCGAAGGGCATCAATTATCTCACTCTCCGGGATATTCTCTCCCTCTATATACAATTCAGCGATCCGGTCATCAAGTTCGGCCAGACCCTCTACGAGCTGTTCCCTGTATTCTTCTGCCTCGTCTGTATGATCCGTCGGGATTTCGCTAAATTCATATTTGTGACCAAGGGACGCCTCATCCCAGGTAAGACATTTGCGCCTGATAAGGTCTATGGAGCCCAGAAAAATTCCGTTTTTAAAAAAAGGTATCTGGATTGGAAGTGGTGTGGAGGCAAATCGTTCTCTCATTGTTTCGATTGTTCGGAAATAATCCGCACCAAGCCGGTCCATCTTGTTGATAAAGGCTAGCTTGGGGACTCCGTACTTGTCCGCCTGATGCCAAACAGTCTCAGACTGGGACTCCACGCCGGCCACAGCGCAGAAGACCACCACGACGCCATCGAGAACGCGAAGGGACCGTTCCACCTCAATGGTGAAGTCCACATGACCGGGCGTGTCAATGAGATGAATCTCGTGATTTCGCCATGGGCAGGCGGTTACTGTTGAAGTAATGGTAATTCCCCTTTCCTGCTCCTGTGGCATCCAGTCCATGACCGCCTCTCCGTCATGCACTTCTCCCATTTTATGAGTCTTGCCGGTATAAAAAAGAATCCTTTCCGTCACAGTGGTCTTGCCCGCGTCTATGTGAGCCACGATACCTATATTTCTGATTTTTGAGAGTTTTGCAGAACTCACAGGGAGATTCCTTTTTCTTTGAAACCGAGAAAATCTAATAACGGTCCATTCTTATAATCATTTGCCTGGAAGGACCATTCAGCTTCTTTCTTCTATTATAAGTTCCTCGTTCATGCCGATAGGCGATTCCGTATTCATGTGACCTTTCAGTGTTTGAATCGATTTTCCCTCCACTTTTATTAATACCCGGTTCAGGGAGGGAATGTTTGTGAGAATGGTATTGCTGATAGAGAATATGGTCATTATTTCGCTTGCGCTGCCTCCGGGATGGAGATCTATGATATTCTCTTTGAAATTGACGACGGCCATACCCTCTTCCATAATCTTCACATCTATAAGTTCGGCGCCGGAGGGAATTGTTTTCATGCCGCCCTGGCGGGAACCTTCAATCAATGCTGCAACCAGTGCTGCAGCCTGGTCGCCTTGATTCGTTTCTCTTGTCATGTAGCGTGTTTCGGGTACGAGAAATCTTTCGTTGGGGTCGGCGAAGAATAGTGTCATCTGCTCTTTTTCCTGGGTTTGCGTTCGGGGCGTCTGCCCCGTGGTGGGCGGGTAAAGAGAGTCGAAAAGAGTGACGAAGAAGAATATGAGAAAACCGACAGAGATGGCCACTATGATTCCGAGGATACCCATTCTCCGCTTCTGTTTGCTTTTTTTTGCCTGGATCTTTTTTACCTTTTTTTCTTTCTTGTTTGCCATGGTCATCGTGACTCCGCCTTCGCATTGTCGGTATTGCTTCAGTTATTTTCTTAATTGAGTTAGAGGTTACAGGACGCTAAGGCGCCTGCAATGAAGTAAGGATGGCCCTCGCTCTCGCCGCGGCATCAGAGTCCGGGGCCGTTTCGATAATCTGCCGGAATTCCCTCGCCGCCTCCCTTCTCATGCCCTTCGCCAAATAGGCTTCTCCCAGGGCCAACCGGAATTCAACGACATAGGGCGCGAGCCTTACAGACTCTCTGAGGTTCGCCAGTGCTTCATCGTGGCGGTTAAGGGAAAGAAGGAGCGTCCCCGTGCTCATATGAATAACGGGAAGAATTCTGTTTGGTCTTATCCGTGCCGCCTGTTCAAAGTAAGATAACGACTTGTCTCTGTCACCCTGCTCGCGCCAGGCCCTTCCCAGATTGTACAGCGCGAATTCGGGAGTATCATAGAGAACATTCGAAAGAGCCTTGTGAAAAAACCTGATTGCCTCCTGGTAGTTTCCTTCCTCGAAACGTATAAGGCCAAGGTAGTTTAAAGCTTCTGAGTAATCGGGTTTCAAATCCACGGCCCGGGAAAAGGCCGTGGAAGAGTCTTTTATCAAGCCACGGGCGTAATAGGATACTCCCATATTATAATATATGCGGGAATCATCGGGATTAAGCCGCTTAGCCTCGAATAATTCTCGCAGGGCCTCAGTGTATTCTCCTGACTCTATGCCGGCTATGCCGGTTCTCAGGTGCATCTCGGCCATTTCCCGATTACGGTGATTTGTGGCGCAGGATACAGTTATTATAAGCGCCACCGCCATAGCCGCCATTAACAGGCATCTCAGAATGGATCGCTCGGGACTCAATAAGATCTGTTTACTTAAGGTCTTTTCCATTGACCCACCAGTCGTCTTTTTCGGCAAACCACCATTCCGACGAGTCTGTCTCCATTATAATCTTAGCCAGTGATCTGGCCTTTTCCGTATGGAGTCTTCTCACGGCGAAGGATATCCATTCCTTGCTGTACTTGTTGCCAAGGTCGCCATACTCCTTCAACTGGAGAATAAGCGCCAGTTGATCGGCATCACGGGCTATCAATGACTCGATGGTCTCCCCTTCGTTGAACTCCTCCATGGTGGACATGATCTCATCACCGAAAGGCAGCGTGTCGGTCAGATCCTTCAATGCCTTTTCCTCGTTGACAGTGACGTATTTCTTATTGACGTAATTCATGTCACCTGTTCGGGCCTCGGGGAGGTCATGCATCAGGCAGATGCGAAGAACTTTCAATTCATCCGCTTCCGGTTCGAGTTTCGCAAGGACATAACCAATATAAAGCGTCCTCAGGATGTGTTCGGATACGGATTCGCATCCAGAACCAAGGAACTGAAATCCTGTTCGAGGCGTCTTCTGCAGCATTCCGACTTCAAACAAAAAGTTGACTATATTCTTCATTTCTTTTCTTTTTTAAGAATGCTTATCCTGTTTTCCATCATGGAAGAAATTCTTTTAATTTCAAGTTGAAGCGATGCTATGCCTTCCGGTTTCATGGCTGCCACCCTTTCAAGCCGTTCCTTCCAGTGTTCGATAGTTTCGATTTCATTTTCTCGGATTTTCTTTTCCATCCGTGCCTGAATATCTTTAACAAAAGCCGTATCGGAACTGGAATTTCTCATGGTCGGCTCCTCTCTGTCCGGGACAGACGAACCCTTGCCTGTATTTAAAACATTGGAGGCAATGTATATCAGTTGGTATGTCTTTGCAACAGCAATTCGTTTACCCAAAGCGTCTTCCGGCATTACCTGCCAAGCAGCAAAGTTTGACTTAGAGGGGCCGCTGCGATATCATTCCCCGCTAATCAAATTATATGGCGGCATCTATGATCGAAGGGCGTTTCATCATTGCAGCACTTATTATTTCGTTCCTGGTCGTGGTATTGAATCCAGTTCCATCCTGTTCATCTGAAGAAACAGTAACCCTGTTTTTTTCGAGAATGGCTCCAGAGGGTCAAAAAACCATGATTTACCGCGTTCAAAAGGGCGACAGTCTCTATAAAATTATGAGGCGTGAGCTGTCTGTTCC
>JAQUQY010000027.1 GCA_028715865.1 Syntrophales bacterium | reverse complement strand
ATGACCTCGATTACCTTTTTGCCCTCATCCACGGTACGGCAGAATGGTATCATCAGCTTCACGTTGGAAAGGCCCATTTCGTCACGCACTTTTTTCATGGCCTTGCATTCCAGCGCGAAACCTTCCCTGTAGCGATCGTCATAGTAGCGAGAGGCGCCCCGGAAGCCGATCATTGGATTCTCCTCGTCGGCTTCGAAGAAGCTGCCGCCCAGGAGGTTGGCGTATTCATTGCTCTTAAAATCGCTCATCCGGACGATAACGTCATTGGGATAATAGGCGGCCGCTATCTTGGCAACGCCCTGGGCCAGTCTGTCAACAAAGAAGTCGCCTTTCGTATCGTAACCCCAGGTAAGAGTCTCTATCTGCTTTTTTACCCTCTTGTTCGTAACCCTGTCGAAGTCTATAAGCGCCATGGGATGTATCTGGATGTTGCTGATGATGAATTCCAGGCGCGCCAGGCCTACCCCGTCATTGGGAATGGAAGCGTAATTGAAGGCCATGTCCGGGTTTCCAATGTTGAGCATGATCTGCGTTTTCGGCCGTTTCAGCTCTTCGAGACTGATGCGGTCCACGTTGAACTTTAGTATTCCATCATAAACCCTGCCCTCTTCACCTTCGGCGCAGGATACGGTGACTTCCTTGACGCCTTCGAGCTTATCCGTTCCATTGGAGGTTCCTACGATACAGGGAACGCCCAGCTCGCGACTCACGATGGCGGCGTGACAGGTACGGCCTCCCTTGTTGGTGACGATTGCCGCGGCTATCTTCATGATAGGTTCCCAGTCGGGATCAGTCATGTCCGTTACCAGCACCTGCCCTGCCTTGAAATTTCTGATTTCACTTACTTTGTGTATTACATTCGCCGGACCGGCGCCTATTTTCGCTCCAACGGCCGTTCCCGTGACAAGGGGGGATTTCTTTTCAAGCAGTTCGTAGGTTTCCAGAACATTGGCGTCTTTCTGGGACTGAACCGTCTCCGGCCTTGCCTGAAGAATGAAAATCTCTCCCGTTTTACCGTCCTTGCCCCACTCGATATCCATAGGCTTGAAATATCCTGCCTGTTGAGAATAGTGGTCTTCAATTATCATTGTCCACTCGGAGAGCTTGATGATCTCGTCATCTGTGATGCAGAACCTTCTGCGGTCCGATACAGACACGGGAACTGTCTTCGTGGACGCGCCCTTGCTGTTCCCGTAAATCATCTTGACTTCCTTGGTGCCGAGCTTCTTCTGAACTATGGGCCTGAACCCCTGCCTGAGAGTTGGTTTAAAAACGTAGAATTCATCGGGACTTACGGTGCCCTGAACCACGGTTTCACCTAGGCCCCAGGAACCGGTTATGAGTATGGCGTCCTTAAAACCCGATTCCGTGTCGATGGAGAAAATGACGCCGGACGAACCAATGTCCGAACGGACCATTTTCTGAACGCCGATGGAAAGTGACACCGACATGTGATCGAAGTTCTTGTCGACCCGGTAGGAAATTGCGCGATTGGTGAAAAGGGAAGCAAAGCATTTCCTGCAGGCATCTATGACGGCATCCACCCCACGTATGTTCAGGAAGGTTTCCTGCTGGCCCGCGAAACTCGCGTCGGGCAGGTCCTCCGCCGTGGCGGAGCTGCGGACGGCAACGTCGGTATTCTTGCCATATTCCTTGCAGAGATGCCTATAAGCCTCCTTAATCGCCTCCTCCAGATCCTTCGGAAGGGAGGCGTTGTAAATCAGGGACCGGATTTTGGATCCTTTGTCGGCAAGGCTTTTAAGGTCATGTGTGTCCAGATCGGAAAGAAGCTTTTCAATTTTCCTGGAAATACCCGCTGACTCAAGAAGGTAGCGGTAGGCATGGGCGGTAACGGCAAAACCGTCTGGAATGCTGACTCCCTTGGGAGCAAGTTCACGCCTCATCTCGCCGAGGGAGGCGTTCTTTCCGCCGACCTGTGGAATATCATCAAGCCGGAGATCATCAAACCATATGATCAACCTGGTATCTTCCATGAAAAACCTCCTCTTAAGGTTCATATAATCGCTAGACTTACTACCAGCATTGACCCGCTAAGTCAACCACTATACCTGCCGTATTCATCGCGAGCGTGACGCCATAATCCTGTCAGCCTCCTTGAGTTGCTCCACAGTATTTATTCCCATGGCTTCCCGGTAATCTGACAAGTGAAAGGCCCTTGCCTCGATGTTTTTTTTCACGGCTATTTCAACGATATCAGTAAGATAGTATTCCTTCTGGACGTTATCGTCTCCTATGGAACCGAGGGCTTCGAAAAGAAAATTGCTTTCAACGCAATAAATGCCTGTGTTGATTTCGGAAACCCTTTTTTCTTCTTCCCCGGCATCCCGCTCCTCAACAATCCGAAGCACCCGCTGCTCTTTGTCCTTTATGACCCTGCCGTATCCGCCCGCGTCGGGTGGCGTGGCGGTGAGAACAGTCACATGGGCGGCGCTCCTCCAATGGCAATCAATGAGACTTTTCAAGGTTGAAAGAAGAAGAAGGGGTACGTCTCCGCACAGAATCAGGACTGTTCCGTAAAAGTTCTCCAGCGCGGGCAGGGATTGGAGAACGGCATGGCCCGTTCCCAGCTGTCTTTGCTGGTAGGCGTAAAGGACAACGTAATCTTTGAGGGCGTTCCTTACGGCCTGGGCCTGGTGTCCTATAACGACAACTGTTTTGTCAGCCCCCAGGGCAAGGGCCGCCTCGATGGGATAGGCTGCCATCGGCTTCCCACAGATTGGATGGAGAACCTTGGCCATGTTGGAATTCATTCTGGTTCCTTTACCGGCGGCGAGAATCACAGCGGCAATCTTGCGGTCTTTCGGTTTATGCGTCACGAGTAAGGTTACTCCTTTTTCAGCGGTCCTGCCCCGGGCGGTACAAGGATGATAATTTTCCTGATAGACCGCGCGTCTGCCTCTTCTATTACTAAAAGAACCTCTCCAAGCCTGTAAGAATCTCTCCGTTTCGGAATTTTACCCGAGACTGCGAGGAGAAAACCTCCCAGCGTTTCGTAATCCCCCTCGGGAACCTCGATGGCCAGCTTTTCCCGCAGGTAGTCAATTTTGATCTTTCCGTCTACAAGATAACGTCCCGGGCCTGTTTTCCTTATAGAGGTTGCCGAGTCCGACTGTTCACCATCGTCGATGTCACCCACTATCTCTTCTTGAATATCTTCAAGCGTTACTATGCCCACGGTCCCACCGTATTCGTCCACCACGGCAGCCATGTGTTCACCATGTCGCTGAAGTTCAAAAAAGAGCTCGCTGGCCTGTTTTTTCTCGGGAACATAAAGAATGTCACGCAGCACTTCAGCATGGCCTTCACCTGCCAGGGGCGCCTCCGGCCCCTTCCGCGCCAGTTCGGCCATGAGGTCAAAGGCATCTACAATACCTATGATGTTGAAGGCCTCCTTCTCGTAAACAGGTATTCTGGAGTAGTTTTTTTCCTCTATTATGCGGGCTGCTTCCCCCAGTGTTATATTAAGAGGCGCTACAGAGACATTAGAAAGAGGCACCATGATTTCATCGGCGGTGTATTCAGAAAAATCCAGGACTCTTTGTATCATATCCCGCTCCGCACTGGTGATGTCCGTGGATTCGCTGTCCTTTTGAAGCAGTGATTCCAGCCCCGCACGGGTTATGTAGGGAGTGTAAAGGAGACCCGTGCGCTTCGAAAAGGCATAAAGGGCGGACCTGGCAATACGGGAAAGCACTGCCACTATGGGATAGAATAGAATGGAAGCCGCCCATATAAACCATGCGATCCTGGGCGCCACTCTGTCGGCATGGTGTTGGAAGAGGCTCTTCGGCAGCATTTCCCCGAAGATGAGAAGCATGGGCACCATGACTAAACTCGCGGTTATGGCTCCCTTTTCCGGCCCCCAAAGTGAAATGAAAAGGCTCGTTACTATAGCCGTGTTAGTTATCTGGCAGAGGGCAGTCCCTGTGAGGGTTGTAGTGAAAAACCGCTCCGGTCTCTCAAGGAGTTTCAGGGCAATCTTTGCAGACGATGATCCAGCGGTGGCTTTTTGTTCTACTCGATAGTTATCACAGGATATAAGGGCGATTTCTCCTCCCGAAAAGAGCCCCTCCAGGATAATGAGGATCAGCACAAGTATGAAAACATGAAGGCCCAGGCCGAGGAGGTCATTTATCATTTAAATCCTCCTCTTCGTTTACCTCGACAGTTAGCCATGAAATCCGTGTCTGACTGATTTCATCCGCCCTGAAGGTGTAGGATTCAAAGGATACACGCTCTCCCGCCGATGGAAGCTGTCCGAAGAGGTGAAGAACGAATCCGCCGATGGTATCGAAGTCATCCGTAGGTAGAGAGGCTCCCATAAGTTCGTTGAAATCTTCTATCATCAGCATACCGGAAACCCCATAGGTACGTTCGCTAATCTGCTGAATCATCTTTTCCCGGAAAGCCCTTTCCCGGTCGATATTTCCGAAAAGGCTGTTAAGCAGGTCCGTGAGAGTAACAAGTCCCGAAACCCCGCCATACTCGTCTACCACTATAGCCATCTGGATTTTTCTGATCTTGAAGTCCGAAAGCATACTGTGGGCCGGACGCTCCTCGGGAACAAAATATGGCTTTTTGGTAATCCACTTGACATTTACAGTTTTTCTTTTCAACCGCTCCGACAGAAAATGCTTTGTGTAAAGGATGCCGAGAATGTCATCCTTGTCGGCGCCATACACAGGGATACGGGTGTGTCTTCGGGCCAGTACGGCCTCTTCCATTGCGTCGTTGTCCATGGAAAGGGGAAGACAGAACATATCAACCCTGGGTGTCATGATGTCGGCTACTTTCGTTTCGGCAAGCTCGAATACCCTGTGAATAAGCTCCTTCTCGGCTTCCTCTATGGCTCCTTCTTTATGCCCCGCTTCCACGAGGGTCTTGAAATCTTCTTCCATTACCGATGGAGTGCTGTCGAAGGTCTTTCCGACCGAAGCCCGAACTACAAAATCGGAAAGTTTTTCCAGAAACCAGACAGCGGGAAGGACTATCTTCGACACCAGCGTAAGGGGAAGCACTACGGCAGAGGCGTACCTTCGGGGATATGTCAGAGCAAGGGTTTTGGGAATCGTCTCGCCGAAAATCATTATGAAAGCAGTGGTTATGGCGATCGCCATCCAGGTGCCTTTCGACCCCACCAGAAATATCAGAAGAGATGTGGCTATGGACGCGCTGACTATATTGGCCGACTCGTTGCAAACCATTATTGTGATCAGAAGCCGTCGCGGCCTGTCGAGCAGTCTCTGGACGAATCCCGTGAAGGGCAGTCCGTCCTCTTTCATTTTGTGAAGGTGAAGGTGGGTCAGAGAGAAAAAGGAGGCCTCCGAACCCGAAAGAATGGCCGACGTGACAAGCAAAACCAGCAATATTACAAGGTTGAACGTGATCGGATATTCCAATTATTCAACGAGGCCCCTTCGGCATCTTAATAGTAGTGTTACTGAATACATTTTTGAAAGATAGCCTGAATAATCCATAAAGTCAACGAAACCCCCTGTGCCCCGATGCATGCCTGGCCTCGGAATTGCCTAGCGCCTTGTAACATCTAATCCTTTAATCCTTTGGAACAAAACCCGCGCCGTTTGGAGCACCGGGCCAACGCTGTACGAGTGCGCTTTAAAGCGTGAAACTGTACAAGGCCGCCCTCAAATGTTTTGTGCCCCTTAACTTTTTGGAGAATGCCCTCAGGATTGTCTTACCCGGGATAGCCGGTGATCTCACGTATTTTCCGGTAGAAAGGTCTCAGGCGCTTATACATTTTCTTGTATATCTGCGAATAAAGCTGGTCGTAAAGCCTGTGGTTCTTCATGTTGGGTTCATAGACCTCGCCCGTATGGGTCATCTCTCTTATGGCCGTTTCAAAGTCAGGGTGAATGCCAATGCCGACGGCGGCGTTTATGGCGGCTCCCAGCCCCGAGGTCTCATAAATACTTGCCTTGGCAGTTGGAAGTCCGAAGATGTCGGCGGTAGTCTGCATGGCGTTCCTGCTACGCGACCCGCCGCCGGACACGCAAAGGCTCGTTATGGAGATGCCGGTCTTTTTTTCGATCCGCTCCTTTCCTTCCCGCAGCGCGTATCCCAGACCTTCCAGGATAGACCTGTAGAGATGTCCCCTTGTATGGACGTCGCCGAAACCGATGACTGCCCCCTTAGCCTCCGGTCCTGGAAGCTTAAGTCCCGGTGACCAGTATGGCTGAAGCATAAGCCCCATTGAACCCGGAGGAACCGTTTCAACGAGACGGTCAAGGAGGGCTTCAGCCTCTATGTCCCGCTCGGCCGCCTCGGACATCTCGGGGTAACCGAACTCTTTCTTGAACCAGCTTACCATCCAGAAGCCTCGATATATCTGTATTTCCATGGTGTGGTAGGCGGGAATCGCAGATGGATACGGGGGCAAAAAGGGTATGGCCTCTTTGTACCTGCGGTGAGTCACATTAATGGTGGCTGTGGTTCCATAACTCAGACAGCCCACGGAAGGATCCAGGCTTCCGCATCCGATGACCTCGCAGGCCTTGTCGGCAGCCGCCGCCACAAGGGGAAGTCCTTCAGGTATTCCCGTGGCTTCGGCGGCTTTACTGGTTATGGTTCCCAGAATATCGCTTTGTGGAACCAGTTCGGGAAGAAGGGATGGGTCCATGGGCAAAACCTGCCACTTCCAGTCCCAGGACCGCGCCCATCGAAGATTCCTGTAGTCGAATGGTATATAGCCCACCTGGCATCCTATGGAATCGACGAAGGCCCCCGTAAGGCGAAAGGTAAGATATCCAGAGAGCAGGAGGTACTTGTGGGTCCGCTTCCATATATCGGGCTGGTAGGTCCTTATCCAGTTTGCTTCAGCCTGGCTCTGAAAATAGGCTATGGTTTCTCTCATGCCGATGAGCCTGAACAGAATCCCCCAGAGGCCTCCCACGGGCCTTATATTTTCAGTCCTTCGCTGGTCCAGCCAGTGAATGAAAGGCCGGAGAGGCAAACCTTCGCGGTCAACGGGGACGACGGTGCCCCGCTGGGTCGTGAGTGACACGGCCGCTATACGGCTTTTGTCGACGCCGCTCTTTTCCCATAGCCCCTGGCATCCCCCGCATAGGGCCTGCCAGAAAACTTCGGGGTCCTGCTCGGCCCAGGCCGGCTGAGGCGACAGGTAGGGCGGGTCGAAGGAAACGGCCTCCATTGCCACCAGGGTTCCCGAGGAATCGAAAAGCATGGCCTTCAGGCTCTGGGTACCGTTGTCGATCGCAAGAATCAGGTCTTTGTCGGTCATTGTTCCCCTTTATCGGTGAATACCAGAGCCCACCTCCCAAACCATCACAACCGGAAACGCTGCCTTGCCTTCCGGACAGTTTTCGTCAGGAAGCCTTCCTTTTCCGCCGAGGGAAGAGGTTTGCGGCCCGGGAAACCATAGGACTTTTCCAGAATATGGCGGTAGCGGTTTCTTTCTTCCCTCCAACGGCGGCTGTCCCAGGGAAGAAAGGGACCACAGCGGCGCTGAACTTCGTCGAGCAGGCTGATCCCTCCATCGGCAATGAGAAGTCCCAGGCGTACCCTTCGCAAAAGAAGATCATCCAGATGCTCTATTCCCTCATGCCTTGCCCCTTCGATCACCTCCGCCCAGAGGGTCGGCGTCCCCCCCGCGGAATGCAGATCTTCGGGGGATGAGTTCTCAACCATGGGCCTCGCAGCCTTACCGTATCGTCCAAAAAGCCTTTGCCAATCCCATTCCGGAAGATCAACTCCATCGATTCCCTTTTCCTCCGGTGAATCAAAAACCGGCGCGTTCCAGTCAACAGTAACGCCTTCGGGAAGAAACTCGAAGGCCTCATTCAGCGTGTCCCAGGCGATTCTCCTGAAGGTTGTGAGTTTTCCTCCCGTAACCGTTATCAATCCCCGGTCCTTCCAGATTACATGATCCCTGCTTTCCTCTGAAGGTGAGCGGTCTCCGTCGGATTGAGAAACAACGGGTCTTATTCCGGCGAAGGTTGAAATTGCATTCTCTGAGTCAAGAGAAAGTGAAGGGAAGCAGTGGACCAGGCCCTCCATAAGATATGACAGTTCTTCCTTTGATATGGCAGGCTCATCGTCAAATCCTTCCCTGTGATCAAGATCAGTGGTTCCCACGATAACAACCCCCTCCCAGGGGATTACGAAAATGGGACGGTTATCAGATGGATGCATGAAGGTGACCGCCTGGGCTATGGGAATAACCCATGACGGGAAAACGATGTGGCTTCCACGGAGAGGCCGCAGGTGACAGGTTCTGTCCGATGAGGGGTGAAGCCTTTCGGCCCACCAGCCCGTGGCGTTTATAACCACCCTTCCAGAGATTTCCCTGCTTCGCGCTCCTCCAATATCTTCAAGGATTACGCCCCTGGACAGCCCCCGTCCATCGCGTAGAATCTCCCTGGCGGCTGTATAGTTTGCAGCCCATCCTCCGTCGTCCACGGCTTCCTTGATTAATCGAAGCACCAGGCGGGCATCGTCAACCTGGGCATCGTAAAAGCTGAAGCCCCCCTTGAGGCCTTCACGGCGCATATGGGGCATCTGGGCGTGAAAGGCCGATTCCTGCAGAAAACGGTGCCGCTTTCCCGCTCCCATGAGGTCATATAGAGTCAATCCCGCCGAGAGAATCGTCCTGCCCGGGTGACCGCCCTTGTACATAGGCATAAGAAATCCAAGCGGTTCCACCAGGCCCGGGGCTTCCCGGAGAAGCCTCTGCCGTTCCTCCACGGAAGCCTTTGTCAGAAATATCCTGCCCTCCTTGAGGTAGCGCAGACCTCCGTGCACCAGCTTCGATGAACGGCTGGACGTACCCCAGGCAAAATCAACCTGTTCCACGAGGATTACCCGCAGTCCCATGCGGGCAGCTTCCCTGAGAATTGCCGCGCCGGTAATTCCGCCGCCTATGATTATAATGTCCCAGTCCCCCGGGATATCATCCATGGCGGGTTTCAAACGCTCAAGGGCGCTCTGTGTGGAATTCATGCTCATGGCATCGGCATCACAGAAGTTTCGTCTTGTTCATACGTCCCTCCGGATCCATGGGCAGAAATGCAGAGGCTGTTATTTTCATTCCCAGGCTTCCCTTTTCAGCTTCCATCCATGGTTTATGGTCGAGCCCGACACCATGCTGGTGGCTTATAGTTCCGCCACACCGCGCAATGGCGGAAGAGGCGGCATTTTTCACGTGTTTCCAACGTTCCAGGGTTTCCTCCGGCGCGGGGGCCACCCTGAAGAGGGCCGTGGTGTATATGTTCGATCCCGTCGCGTAGGGGCTTGACAGGTGCGAAAAGACCAGCAGCCGTTCATTCCAGGAAGAAAGGCTTTCTGAAATCGCCCTTTCGAGAGTTTCCACCATCTCCGTAACCCGGTCCCAGGTAACGGCCGTTTCCACCGTTTCCACCGCGTAACCGGCGTTCCAGAGGCTATTTCTAAGATAGGGAATTCGAAAGCGGTTTTTCTTCCAGGCTTCTCCCATGGCTTTCCCCAGGAAGATCGCCTTTTCCTTCTTCAGAATCAAAGAGGCTTCCCGGCGGGCCGCGGCTACCTGCCGGGAGGAGCCGGAAAAACCCACGAGGCACATGCATCCTTCCGGAACCTTAACGCCCCGGAGGGAAAGGTAACGCTTCAGGAAAGCTGTTGTACGTGCGTGGCCCGACAGCGCCAGGTTGATTTCCGTTTCACGGGCGTTGCTGAGGCGTACCATGGACATGGTTATCGGTTCGGAGAAGAGCTTCCTTGCGCCTTCCACGGCATGGTTCCAGGATGGGAAAAAAAGCCCGTAAATATCGTCCAGCTCCGGAAGTGGCGATATTCTCAGGACCGCCCCTGTTATTATTCCCATCCGTCCTTCGGAACCGAGTACCAGGTGCCGAAGATCCGGGCCGGCGGCTGAGGCCGGAAATGGCCTGATGTTAAGGGTTCCTCCGGGACCGATAACGGTCCCTCCCATGAACATTTCATCGGCCCTTCCGTAGCGCGTTGAATACTGCCCGCTGGACCGCGTGGCCAGCCATCCTCCAAGGGATGAATATTCAAAGGACTGAGGATAGTGGCCCAGGGTAAATCCCCGGGACTGGAGGTGGGCCTCAAGGTCGGGACCCATTATTCCGGCCTCGAAGGTCGCCAGCAGACTCTCCGCATCAACGTGAAGCAGACGGTTAAGGCGCTTCAGCGAAACCGTAAGCACGGGTTCCCTTGTTTCCGGCACCGATAGATGGCCCAATACGCTGGTCCCCCCACCGTAGGGAATTATCGTCGCTTTCTGGTAGGCCGCGAAATTAATAAGCTCACGAACATCCTCTTCTCCCGAGGGAAATGCGACTCCGTCGGGAAAGCGGTCCAGGGTGCCGCCTCTGAGAGAAATCCAGTCGGGAAGGCTCTGCCCATGGGCGTGATCGAGCCGGTTCTCCGCGTCGGTCACGACAAGGGAATGTTCCGACAGCCTGCTTTTAGGAACACGCTTGAGCAAGGATCTCCTGGAAGCATCCTCTCTGGCAACTCCCTTGCCCAATACCCCTTCAAGGAGATGCCTCCCCTCTTCGGGGAGTTCCATTGTAATTGAGGGATCACCCCAGCCGTTCCATCGTCGCATACGCTTCCCCAACAGTGCTGTCAGGCGGACCATTCCGCGCCGCCCTGGCTCAATGATGAATACCACCGGCATTCCACTGCTGTCAAGAAATGAAAGATATTGATCGGTTGCAGACGCAGGCAGGACGTGATATTTTGCTTCTTACAACTCGAAGCGGGACTTTGGACATTTAATGGAAGCATTCAAACTGACAGCTGATTTCATACCCCGGGGAGACCAGGAGGCGGCCATAGAGGAACTGGTCCGGGGGGCCGAATCGGACCTCCCCTGCCAGGTTCTGCTCGGCGTTACGGGTTCCGGGAAAACCTTCACCATCGCCAACGTCATTGAGAAACTGCAGAGACCTACTCTTGTCATCGCCCACAACAAGACCCTGGCCGCCCAGCTCTATGGAGAGTTCAAGGGCCTTTTTCCTGACAACGCCGTGGAATACTTTGTCAGCTACTACGATTACTACCAGCCCGAAGCATACCTCCCCGGCACGGATACCTACATAGAAAAGGACGCGTCCATCAACGACGAGATCGACAAGCTTCGCCACTCAGCAACGCGGTCGCTTCTGGAACGGCGCGATGTGATCATCGTGGCCAGCGTTTCCTGCATTTACGGCATCGGCTCCCCCGAGAGCTATCGCGGAATGCGGGTCTTCCTTTCCGAAGGCGACGAAATCGAAAGGGATCTCCTGCTCAGGCGGCTCGTGGAAATTCACTATGACCGCAACGACACGGATTTCCACAGGGGCGCCTTCAGGGTCCGGGGCGATACAGTCGAGATATTTCCGCCCTACGCCGAGGACAGGGTCATCCGGCTTGAATTCTTCGACGACACCCTCGAGTCAATAGCCATTGCCGACCCCCTCAGGGGGAGAGTCCTGGAAAGGCGTCGTGACATAACGATCCACCCCGGAAGTCACTACGTGCTCCCGGCGGAAGACATGAAACGGGCCGTCACCGCCATAAGGGAGGAGCTTTTTGAACGCCTGGAGGAACTGCGTTCCCTGCACAAGCTCCTGGAGGCCCAGCGCCTGGAACAGCGGACCCGCTTCGATCTTGAAATGCTCGAGGAGATGGGCTACTGCCAGGGAATCGAAAACTACTCCCGCCATCTCACGGGCCGTAAAAAGGGTGAACCGCCTCCCACGCTCATTGAATATCTTCCCCAAGACGCCCTCATCGTCATCGACGAGAGCCACCAGACCATCCCCCAACTCAGGGGAATGTACCGAGGCGACCGGTCCAGAAAGGAAACGCTGGTTGAATACGGATTCCGCCTTCCCTCGGCCCTGGACAACCGGCCCCTGATGTTCGAAGAGTTCGAGGCCTCCCCACGTCAATGGATCTGCGTTTCCGCAACACCTGCAGACTATGAACTGGAAAAGTGCGGACGGCGAGTGGTAGATCGGAAGA
>JAQUQY010000026.1 GCA_028715865.1 Syntrophales bacterium | reverse complement strand
CTTCATCGGCGCCGTGAACGCCATCCCGGGCGTAACCCACAACTACAGGCGTAGCCACGACTGGAACGTCTGGTTCACCCTCATAGCCCCCTCAGGGCATTATATAAAAGCCATCCTTGAAAATCTTAGAAAGCAGACGGGCGTCAAGGACATCAAGGACATGAAAGCCGTCCGCACCTTCAAAATCAGCGCCACCTTCGATCTCTAATCCCGCTCCCTTTTTATGATCCTTTTTTATTGACATACAAATAGATGGTACATTAATCTCAATATGTTAAAAATAACCGCTTAAATTTTCGCTTAGCCGACATATTCTCAAAGACCTTATACCATCGACAGCAGAGCTAACCGCACAGAAAGTCTCCAGGATCATTGAAAAGCCGTGATTTTCCATGGCGCCCGATATGGAAATAGCCATGCCATGACGGCACAACCTTGTAAAGGAGGAAAGGACATGTGGATTCTAAGAATTAACATGACAGACGCCACTTATCGCCTGGAGGAGCCATCTCCGGCATACAAGAACCTTGCGGGCCGCGCCATGACATCTACGCTGGTCTCGGATGAGGTGCCCCCTCTCTGTCATCCGCTGGGGCCGCACAACAAGCTTGTATTTTCTGCGGGAATCGTGACGGGTACCGCCGCGCCGACGTCATCGCGCATATCAGTGGGAGCGAAATCGCCACTTACTGGAGGAATCAAGGAGTCGAACGCGGGCTCTTCCTGGGGGCCGGCCCTGGCGAGAATGCGCATCAAGGCGCTGGTGGTGGAGGGGCTCCCGAAAGACAAAAAAATGCTGGGAGCTTTTCTTACATGGGACGCGGCACAGGACAAGCCGACGTTGGAATTTTTCGATGCCTCGGATTATGCGGGAAGAGACCTTTACGCAATATATCCCGAGGTGTACGAAAAGTTCGGCAAGGGAATCTCAGTCGCAAGTTTCGGCATGGCGGCGGAATACGGCTACGGGAACGCGGGCGTTGTATTCAACGATATGAACAAGCGCCCCAGCAGATATTCGGGACGCGGCGGCCTGGGTTCCGTCATGGCCAGCAAAGGTTTGAAGTTCATAGTTCTGAATCCCGGAGGCGCTCCGGGAGTGAGCATGGCTGACAAGGCTCTTTTCGATGAAGGACGAAAGAAGCTGCTTGAGGCATTGCAGACCCATGATATTACGAAGCCGAAGGGTGCGCTCAACAGCTTTGGGACGGCTGTCCTCATCAACATATTGAATGAGGCCGGTGGTTTGCCGACGCGCAATTTCTCAAGCGGACGTTTTGAAGGCGCCGCGAGTATAGCCGGGGAGGCTATATTTGAAGGCGTCAAGGAGCGCCTTGGCAAGGAAGTCTATAACCATGGCTGCAGTCCCGGGTGCACCATCCAGTGCTCAAACACCTGGTATAAACCTGACGGGACGGAACACGCTTCATGCCTGGAATACGAGTCTGTCTGGGCAATGGGGGCAAACTGCGGCATAGATAACCTTGACAAGATTGCCACGATGGTCCATCTCTGCAACTCCTACGGGCTTGACACGATCGAAACGGGAGCCACCATCGGCGTGGCCATGGAGGGCGGACTTCTTCCCTTCGGCGACTCTGGAGGAGCCATAGACCTGATCCATGAGATCGGAAGGGGGTCGTCCATCGGGCGCACCCTGGGCGGTGGCACGGAGTTTGCCGGGAAGGCCTATGGTGTTGTACGTGTGCCTGCTGTGAAGGGGCAGGGCATGCCGGCCTACGAACCGAGGGCTGTTAAGGGAATGGGCATAACCTACGCCACCAGCACCATGGGAGCCGACCATACGTCAGGATACACCATCGCGCCGGAGATTCTCGGGGTGATGGGCAAACAGGATCCCCTTTCGCCGGAAGGCAAGGCGGCCCTCAGCCGTGCCTTTCAGGCCACGACAGCCTTTATAGATTCTACCGGCCACTGCCTTTTCATAGCCTTTGCCATCCTCGATATAGCCAGCGGATACCAGGGGCTTATTGACGAGTGCAACGGCATTCTGGGCACCAAGTGGACGGCCGATGATGTTTACGCCTATGGCGCGGAGATAATGAAAAAGGAGCGGGCCTTCAATGAGGCAGCTGGTATCGGTAAGGCTGCTGACCGTCTGCCCGAGTTCATGAAGACTGAGCCGCTGCCGCCTCACAACCAGGTGTTCGATATTTCCGACAGCGATCTCGATTCGGTACATGGAGAAATGTAAAGTCGAAAAGGCCGGGCAGGGCGCCTTTGGCCTGTCCGGCCTTTTTTAGTGGAGATTACATGCGGATCACATTGAGAGTGTACGCTACGCTTTGCCGTTACATACCGGGGGCTTCCGCGGGAATTCCGCTATCCCTTGAACTTCCCTACGGCGCTACCCTGGCGGACCTGATGAAAAAGATGGGAATCCCCGGGGAAGAGGTCAAGGTCGCCTTTGTAAACGGAAGAGCGCGGGACCTCAATCATGTTTTGGAGGATGGCGACGAAGCGGGAGTTTTTCCACCTGTAGGCGGAGGATAGACTTTGAATGATATGGAGTTGGACGTCTGGCTATACGGGGATCTGGCCAGGTTTGCGGGGGGCACTTCCGGGGGCGGATACGCGAATTTAACAGTCACCCTTCCAGCGGGGTCTACATTGGAAGGCCTTCTGGATAGCCTGGGGATGGCAACCGGGGAACGGGGTTTTACCTTCATTAACGGAAACCTCAGCGCCATGCCCGGCATCCAGGCTGATCTGGACAGGGAACTGAAACATAAGGACCGCGTGGCCTTTTTCCACCTGAAGAGTATGTGGCCCGCTCAATACAGGCAGGGCGCTTCCCTCACCGAAGAAATAGACGAAGCCCTTCACAAAGATCCGGAGCAGGGTCTTCGCCACTCATGGACAGCCAAATCCCACGTGAACAGAGAGCAAATCAGCCGGGATGAACAATTGCGCTATCGCCGCACGCTGATGCTTCCGGAGATCGGCGAGTCGGGACAGGAAGCCCTTAAGGCCGCTTCGGTTCTGATCATCGGCGCCGGAGGGCTCGGTTCTGTTTCATCCCTCTACCTGGCAGCAGCCGGCGTCGGAAGGATCGGCATAGTCGATCCCGACTCGGTGGAGCTTTCAAACCTTCAGCGGCAGATCGCTCACTCCACAGAAGCTATCGGTACTCTCAAAGTCCATTCCGCGCGTGAGAGAATTGCAGGACTCAATCCTCATGTTCTTGTGGATACCTTCAACATGTCATTCAATCCGGACAATTCTTATGATATTTCATCCGATTATGACATCCTTGCCGACGGAACGGACAATTTAAAGACGCGATACCTGATAAACGACATATGCGTCCGCGCCGGCAAACCATACGTTTACGGGGCTGTCTACCGTTTCGAGGGCCAGGTTGGCGTATTCGACGCCCTAAAGGGACCCTGCTACAGGTGCCTCTTCCCCAAGCCGCCCCAAGAGGACGACCATATTTCCGATATGGCGGAGGAGGAGGGCATGTTCAGTGTCGTACCCGGCATTATAGGTACGATACAGGCTTCCGAGGTCATAAAGCTGATCCTCGGAATCGGCAACTCTCTTTCAGGCAGGATGCTGCTTTGCGACGTTCTCGGCATGACCTTCCAGGAAGTTCTGCTTTCAAAGAACCCCGACTGCCTTAGCTGCAAAGCCGGGCAATGAATATCCACGGGCAGGGCCGGCCGGAAAATTTCCAACTCACTTCAAGTATGGCCAAAGTCTCAAGATTTGTGCTATTAGTCGATCTCAGGACATGACATACCTGATTGCGTCCATAGACGAACCTCTTTAGATGGTCCCGGCACAATCGCCGGACAGGGAATTAAACAGACGTGATAAACCCCGCAAGGAAGCCATGGCGGGCAAGAGACTGGTTTCCTGGAAAGACAGTATATGGAAGGGAAAAAGGAAGGGAACAGGAAAACGCTGGTTCTTGTGGACGGCGCTAATTATGTTTATCGAGCCTTTTACGCTATTCGAGACCTGTCCAATTCGAAGGGATTCCCCACCAACGCAATTTACGGCTTCACTACAATGCTGGTTAAGCTTCTCAGGGACCAGTCCCCGGATTACATGGCAGTGGTATTTGACTCCAGGGGTCCTACATTTCGCCACGAAGCTTTCGAAGACTACAAGGCTAACCGGGCCGCCATGCCTGACAGCCTGGCCCTTCAATTTCCCAGAATAAAGGAGGTGGTGCGGGGATTCTCCATTCCAGTCATCGAGAAAGAAGGCGTCGAAGCCGACGATATCATAGGAACCATGGCGAAATCCCTTGGCGGCGATGACATAAACGTGGTCATCGTTTCGGGAGACAAGGATCTTCTGCAACTGGTATCTGAATGTATCACAATTGTCGACACCATGAAGGACAAGTCCTACGATGTGGATGCAGTGAAGGAGCGCTTTGGGGTGCCTCCGGAAAAAGTTGTCGACATTCTTGGGCTTGCCGGCGACAGTTCGGACAACATACCCGGTGTTCCAGGAATAGGTGAAAAAACAGCGGTAAAACTGATCAGTCAATATGGTTCCCTGGAAAAAATAATGGAAAGCCTGGATGATCTCAAGAGCGGGCGCCTGAAGAGCAATCTCGCCGAATACGCGGACCAGGCTCGCCTGAGCCGGGAGCTTGCCACTATCAGGACAGGCCTGGACATTGATGTGTCGCTTGAAGAACTCGCGCGCCGGGAGCCTGATGGTGAACAGCTCAGGAGTCTCTTTACCGAGTTTGAATTTTCGTCCCTGCTGCAACAGCTCCTTGGACGGGAAGAGTTGAGTGACCGTCGCTACTCTACGGTTATGGACGTTGATGCCTTCGATGCCGTCAAGTCCCGGATTCGAGAAAGTGGACGTTTTTCTTTCGAGTTCATAATGGACAAGCGATCGCGGGCAGGGGCGGGAGAACCCCTTGGCCTTGCCATTTCGACGGGAGCGGGGGAGGCCTGGTATATCCCGCTGGCGGTGAAGGGCGGTGAGGGAGTTGGCATCGAGGCAGTCATTTCCGGCATGGCTCCGCTTTTTTCCGATCCGGCAATATTAAAAATCGGACATGATCTGAAAAAGTCTATCCTTATTCTGGCCGGAAAAGGAATTCCCCTCAAGGGGGCTGATTTTGACATCATGTTGGCGGCCTGGATTCTCGATGCCTCAAAGCGGGATTACAGCCTTCAGGCTCTTGCCGCCCGTTACCTCAACCGCCGCATTACATCACCTGAAGACCTGACGGGAAGCGGAGCAAAGGCCATTTCGCCGGGCGAGATTCCCCTGGAGGAGGCGACGGAATGCTACTGTCAGTGCGTGGACGCGCTTTCGCGGCTTTTGCCGTTTCTTGAAGAAGCAATCAGGGAAGAGGAACTGGATAAGCTTTTCAGATCCGTGGAAATGCCTCTCGTTGAGATACTTGCCGCTATGGAGTTTCATGGCGTTCTCGTCGATAGAGATCTCCTGGCCGTCATGTCGAAGGAACTCGATGAATTGCTTAAAATCTCGGAGGAAAAAATTTACACCCTGGCGGGAGAGCGCTTCAATATCAACTCTCCCAAGCAGCTTCAAATAATACTTTTTGACAAACTCGGCATGTCCAGGGGACGCAAGACAAAAGAGGGATATTCAACGGACGTGGAGGTTCTCGCTCAACTGGCAAGATCATACGAGCTTCCCGGTGAAATACTCGCCTACCGGAGCCTGGCGAAACTCCGGTCTACCTACGTGGAGGCCCTGCCGGAACTGATTGATCCCGCAACCGGAAGAATCCATACCTCTTATAACCAGACGGCTACGGCCACGGGACGGCTGTCCAGCAGCGACCCCAACCTTCAGAACATACCTGTTAGAACCACTGAAGGAAAACGCATCCGACAGGCCTTCAAGGCTCCCGATGGGTGGGAACTTCTCTCTTCCGACTACTCACAGATCGAACTTCGCATCCTTGCTCATCTTTCCGGTGACGTGGAGCTGATTCAGGCTTTCGCTTCCGGCGAGGACATTCACCGGAAGACGGCCTCCACGGTCTTCGGCGTATTTCCAGAGCTCGTAAATGAAGAGATGCGCCGTCAGGCGAAGGTGATTAACTTCGGAGTAATCTACGGCATGAGCCCCTTCGGGCTTGCAAAGGAACTGGGAATTACCCAGAAAATGGCAAAAATTTACATAGATGAATATTTTGAGCGTTTCAGCGGGGTCAGCCGCTTCATCGAAGAAACACTGGAGAAGGTCCGGCAGGACGGCTTCGTTACAACAATCATGAAGCGGCGACGGTCCATACCGGAAATAAACAGTCATGTCGTTCAGGTACGCCAGTTTGCCGAACGTATGGCGGTCAATACCCCCATCCAGGGTTCCGCGGCGGATCTCATAAAGATTGCCATGATTCGAATCGCGGGCGCCATTGAAGAAAACCGCCTTGCCGCCCGGATGATCATGCAGGTTCATGACGAACTGGTGTTCGAAGTTCCCAGGGAAGAGCGGAATTTTCTGGCGGAACTGGTGAAGATGAAAATGGAAGGAGTTATAGATATGAAAGTTCCCCTAGTTGTAAACATAAAAGCCGGAAAGAACTGGGACGAGGCCCACTGAAAGCTTCTCATAAAGGGCCAATGCGAAACAGTATGATCTCCCGCGTAAACAATGAAAGGGCATAGTCATGTCAAAGCGAGCAGCACTTTTTCTAATTGTGTTTTTCTTCACGGCGGGCTGTCTTAAGGCCGATGACTCCTCCGGACCAGGGAGCATCGTGATGCCCATAGATCCGGCTGGTGTGGAGAGTCTGATCGCGTCTGAAGGCAGCTGCCCTGCAATTATTTCCATAATTTCATCACGGTGCGGCGCATGCCGCCAGGAAATGCCCATCTATCAGAAGATATACGACAAGTACCGCGAGAGGGGGCTGGCTTTCTTCGTTATCAGCATCGATTTCGGTAGCAGTGAAGAAACTCAGGCCCTGGTTGACAGAATGGGACTCACCACGCCCGTCTATTGGGGTGGCGAACCTGTTATGTGGGCCTATGATGTTTCACTGGTGCCATTAAAGATAATAGTCAGAAACGGGGAAATAGTGGAGTCGCTTATCGGTTTGAACACTGAGGCTGAGATGAAACAGATCATTGGGCCTTTGATTGATGAGTGTGCCCGCTGATAAGGAGGATGAAAGGTTGGGGAAGGGGGAACCTAATGGACAAGGAGATTGACGTCAAATCAGTGCTTCTGCTGCTGCTCTTTACATTTCTGCTGGTCGCCGGCATCAATGCGGGAGAGGTTCAGGCGGTCTGGAAAAAGGCGATAAAAGTCTGTCTGAGCTGCATGGGGTTGGGATGATGTTGGACTTCAGACGGTGGATACAATCCATAGCTACGGTCCTGAGCAACGCCTGGCTTCTCTTTCCATTTACCGGGACAATATACCAGGGAAAGCTCAAGAGCCTCTGTGTTCCCGGTCTTAACTGCTACTCATGCCCGGCCGCCGTTGGCGCCTGTCCCATGGGCGCTCTTCAGACTATGTTCGCCTCCGTCCGCCCCTCTTTCAGGGCCGGTAATTTTCATATCGGCCTCTACGTTATAGGCACGCTTGGGGTTATAGGCAGTCTGGCAGGCCGCATGCCCTGCGGCTGGCTCTGTCCCTTTGGTTTCATGCAGGAGCTGGTTAACAAGATTCCATCCCCGAAGATCGATATCCCTTCATTTCTTTCGTGCTTTAAATACGCTGTTCTCGCCATATTTATCGTAGCATTGCCCATTTTCGCCGTTGATATATTCGGTTATGGGGAAAATGCTTTCTGCAAGTATATCTGCCCTGCCGGCACCCTGCAGGCGGGGATTCCAATGTCTTTTCTACAGCCCCGGCTCCGTGATCTCTGGGGAGGGCTCTTCATGGTAAAGATGGCTATTCTTTTGTTTTTGATTCTGTCTATGGTCTTTATACGAAGACCCTTTTGCAGAACCCTCTGTCCACTGGGAGCCATCTATTCGCTCTTCAACAGGGTCAGCGTATTCAAGATGGTGCATCACCCTGACCGTTGCGTCCGATGTGGAGAGTGCTACCGGAACTGCCCAATGGGTGTGCGTTTTTATGAGGGCGCGAATCAAAATAATTGTATACGTTGTCTTCAATGTATGAGAAAATCCTGCAAATATGGCGCAATCGGTCATAGCCTGTCCGCGGCGCCATCAAAGGATACCATGCCTTCGGGCGGGGCGTCGCTGTAACAACGGAACGATAATCTCATGACAATTATATCAAGGAGAAATTTTCTGCAGGCGGCCGCCGGCCTCGTGGCAGCCACGGGAGTTGCCGGAAGGCCCTCCGTTGCATCAGGCTCGCCCGGTCCCGGTGATCTGGCCACGTTGATCGATTGCACCCTTTGTGACGGCTGCGTCGAGCATGACGTTCCCCTCTGTGTGTCAGCGTGCAGGGAACGGGCACTTGAGAAGATTCCTGATCCCGTTCGGCCCATTCCCGAACCCTTTCCCCGGGGACAGATCGAAGACTGGTCAGAAAGGAAGGAAGTTCTTGATCGCCTTACGCCTTATACCCAGCTCTATGTTGAAAAGGTTGACCTGGTGATTGATGAAGAAAGACAAACCATCTACATTCCCCGTCGATGCATGCACTGCGACAATCCCGCCTGCGCCACCATATGTCCCTTCACGGCTAATCACAAGTATCCCAACGGCGCCGTGGTCATCGACAAGAACCTGTGTTTCGGCGGGGCAAAGTGTCGTGACGTCTGCCCATGGGCCATCCCCCAGCGTCAGTCGGGACTTGGAATATACCTGCATATTCTTCCCACCCTCGCGGGAAACGGGGTCATGTTCAAGTGTGATCTATGTTATGACCACCTGCTGGAATTTCAGGTCCCCCTTTGCGTAGCCGCCTGTCCCAGGGACGCCATGATAATCGGACTCAGGAGGGACATTTTCAACGAAGCGGCCAGAAGGCAGGACAGGATTAATGGATATCTCTACGGAAAAACAGAAAACGGCGGCACCGGTACGGTCTATCTGTCTCCGGTCCCCTTCAGTGAGATAAACAAGGTCATTGCGAAGGGGCCGGGGCAGCCGCACCTGGATCCCGTCACGCGGCGCCTGGCTCGGGCGGTATTTCTCGAAGCATCGGTTCTGATGTCTCCCGTTATCGGAACGGGAGCGGGTATAGCAGCGGCCCTCATTGCCATGAAGACGAGAGGCACTGACAGAGGAAAAACGCGGGAAAAGAGTACCGGCAAAAAAGACGGAAACTTAAACAATGATGGCTGATGGAATTATGGAAGAAGACAGGAACCTTATCCGGCGTCATGGTTTGACAGAACTGATAGAACACTGGGCCATCGCCATTTCGGGCATCGCGCTTATTATCACGGGACTGCTCGAACTTCCCATAGGGAGAAGGTATTATATCACTGAGATTCCGGGTTTTTCCTGGGCAGGCGATTATTTTATAACACTGTCGCTGCATTACGCGGCAGCGATAGTGTTTGCCGCCGCCGCCTTTTTTCACCTCTTCTACCACGGTCTAAGGGGAGACAACGCGCTGCTTCCGCGACGGGGAGACATTAAAGCATCCATTGCGGTTATGAAGAGCTTCTTTGGAAAGGGGGAAGAGCCGCCCTTCCACAAATACCTTCCCGAACAGCGCCTGGCCTACGCCGGGATGGCGCTTTTGATCGGCCTGCTCATTCTGTCGGGCCTGATCAAGACCTACATGAATCTTCTCAACCCCCAACTTTCAAGAGTAATAGCTCTCATGGCCACCTGGACCCACAACATTGCCTTTGTCCTCTTCGTTTTCGCTTTTATTGCGCACCTGGCGGCGCTGGTCATCAAGCCTAACCGCCCCCTGCTGAGAGGCATGTTCACGGGGTCAGTCCGCCTGGACTACGCAAGAAGGAGACACCCTCTATGGGTGGAGGCAGTCGAAGGTTCCGTGACAAACAGCTCGATTGGAGTCACGGGCGATGAAGAAGTTTTGGCCGGAGATATTGAGAAACATGCAGGGGCGGACAGTGTGCCGTCTGAACACAGAGAAAGGGGAACAGGATTTGAAACGAGCGAACCCATGGAGAAGGAATCCTGAAGTCCCCCTTTCGTAGAAAATTGAACCAACAGGAAAAGAGGAGGTTAAGTCATGACAATTGAAAGGGGAAGCCTGCCTTACGAACCGGGGGCGCTGGAACCAACCATCAGCGCAAGGACAGTCAATTTTCATTATGGAAAGCACCACGCTACTTACGAGACTAACGCTAACAAACTGCTTGAAGGGACTGGCCTGGAGGGTGAGTCCATGGAAGCCATCATCAAGAAGACTGTAAATGACAGCGCCAGGACGGGGGTTTTCAATAACGTGGCCCAGGTATGGAATCATACCTTTTACTGGAAGTGCCTGAAACCGAATGGGGGAGGAGAGCCCGGTGGAAAAGTTTTGGAGCTGATCACCTCGTCCTTCGGGGGGTACGAACAGTTCAAGGAAAAGTTCCATGCCGCCGCCATGGCCCGTTTCGGAAGCGGCTGGGCATGGCTTGTCATGCGTGAGGGCAGCCTCGAAATCATGACCACCGCTAATGCCGACACTCCCGTTGCACAGGGCATCAAGACCCTGCTCACGGTGGATGTGTGGGAGCACGCCTATTACCTGGATTACCAGAACAGAAGGGCCGATTACCTGACCGCTGTTATGGATAATCTAATAAACTGGGATTTTGTGAACGAACTCCTGGCTAAATGAGTCGGGTGGCTGCGGGGCGCTGAAAAAGAGGACATGACCGTCGAGATGAAAGGCAAGAAGCCGGTCCTTGATTATCCATGTACCTGGGTCTATACCGTCATCGGCTCTGAACGGGCGATGATGGAACGGGCCATAGGGGAGGTATTCCAGGAGCGAACATGCAGTGTAACGCCGTCGCGAACCAGCGCTGCGGGAACCTACTGTTCCCTTCGCGTCGAGTCTGTTGTTTTCAGCGACGAAGACAGAAGGGAGCTCTTCGCGAGCTTGAGTTCCAGGATTGGCGTTAAAATTGTGCTTTAGCACCTTATCGGGGCGGCATCAGCCCGGCAAGGTCGGAGCTGATTTTCCTTATCCGCTCCATTGTACGTTCGTCCATGCTATCCAGGTACCGCCTGTCTGAAAGCTCCTCCCGTATTACGGCGAGTCTCTCTTCTATAGCCGTAATGGATTCCAGCAATTCTTCCCCGCGTTTCTCTGAAATATCTTCGGGAGCCGGGGCTGAGATGGCTTCCCTCTGAGGCGTCAGCCGCACTGTCTCCTTCCAGTTTGGAATGAGGGTATCGAGGCCCAGTTCCTTTTCAATCCGATCTGCCAGGGGCTCACTTGCCTTGGGCTCGCCATGGACGATAAAAACCAGCGGATTGGAGTCCTTCAACGGCCACAGCCATTCGATAAGGCCCTGCTGATCAGCGTGGGCGGAAAACCCGCCGATTGTGTAAAGCCGGGCCTTCACGGCCACGGGCTCCCTGAAAATGCGGACGGTTTCCGCGCCGTCGACAATTCTTCTTCCCGTTGTCCCCTCCGCCTGGTATCCAACGATAATAAGGCTGGCTCCGGGGCGCCAGAGGTTGTGTTTGAGGTGGTGCTTGATTCTGCCCGCTGAACACATGCCGTTGGCGGAAACAACTATGGCGGGCCCCTCTTTCCGGTTGATGGCGATGGACTCCTCCGTGGTAGGGGTAAAGCGGAGCGTGGGCATGTCAAAGGGGTCGAAACCCTGTTCGACAATAGCCCTGGCTTCATCATCATAGTATTTTTTGTTTTTCCGGAAAATCTCCGTGGCTTTAATTGCCAGGGGGCTGTCAAGATAAACAGGGATCCTGGGCAGTGATCCGTCACGGTAGAACTCTCCCAGGAGATAAAGAATCTCCTGGGTCCTTTCAAGGGCGAAAGCCGGGATTATGACCTTTTCGCCGTTGGACACGGCATAATTGATGGCCTCCAGAAGCTCCTCCTTGCTTTCTTCAAAGGAGCGATGCATCCTGTCTCCGTAGGTGGATTCGGTGAAAACATAATTGGCATTGGCCACTTCCACGGGATCCTTTACAATAAGCTGGTTTTTGTTGCCGAG
>JAQUQY010000025.1 GCA_028715865.1 Syntrophales bacterium | reverse complement strand
GAATGAAGAAAACAAGCACCGCGAATTTCTGGTGAATTACAGAGAGGGACGGGCGGGAGTGGGTGGCCTCAGGATGGCCGAATCCATAGATTACAAAATTGCCGAATACCTGGACGCTCCGGATATTCAAAAAAACATGGAAAGCAAGGATGTGTATCTTGTGGCGGCTCACCGGGAACGCAACTCATACAACTTTTATCGTTCTCTCGCGGACACACACCCGGAGGGTGAAGTGAAAGAAATACTCATCAGAATCGCTTCTGAAGAGATGAAGCACAAGGAGAAGGTGGAGTATCTTTACAGCAACACGGCCTTTCCCCAGACCGCCGGGGGATGAGTACCGATGGATTCGAAAAGGTATGCCGCTGAAAGCCAGTTCTGGGAGACTGCGGGTTCCCTTCTGAAAAAGGGAAACGAAGAGGAACTTCCGTTTCTCTTTGACTCACTGAGCGAGAGGGCCTTGACATTAAATCTCCCAATTACCTTCAGCGGTGTACGAAGTGACGCATGGGCTTTAATATGCAGAATATTTGTTCTCTACCAGGACAGAATGTCGTTCCTTGGAAGGAAAGAATACAGAGCCATGATTTCGGGAACGAAAAGGATTATTAACGCTAATTTCGCCTCCACCGCTTTCAAACGAATTGCAGCAAACATTACATATCCATCGTCGCCGGGAAGAACGATGCGGGAATCAGTTGCCGATACATTTCTTGCCAACGGTCTTACGGTGACAGAGGGCTACAAAGGTCCCGCCATGGATGACGTAATTCTTTCCGAATCCCTTGCCGACAGGGAAATGATGGACATATGCAACAGGGTTGTCACGCCTCCCCCCGGGCTTTGGGAGGAAGCGGAGCATACATATCCAAGCTTTCGTCCGGGCCCGATGGCCAGGCAGTTTTTGAAAATCTACTTCTGGATTTTTAATCAATAACAGCCGAAAGGGTTAATATCTTAGAGGAAGGACAACATGTCATCATTTTCAAGTATAAGAAAGGAAAACATAACCGCAGCTATTCAGCGGCTCAAGTCACGGAGCCTGAAAGTCGGCATCCTGCATTCCGGAGGCCCGGCTCCCGGCGCTAACCGTGTTCTTGCGGGGGCGGCCAAGCAATTTCTGGACAGGGGAATACAGGTAACGGGGTTTTATAACGGATATGAATTCATACAGGACCTTGATCCCTTTAAACTGGTTCCCGGAAAACACTACACCACTCTCTCGCGGGAGGTGATTTCCTTAATTCTTGACGATAACAGTTTCTACCTCAAAACATCACGAGCAAATCCCGGTAAAATGATTGCCGGCTCACTGGATCTTAAGGATTCCGAAAAAACGAAAAAATTAATTAACATTCTGAATGTATTTGAATATTTGAAGATTGGAGCCCTGATTTCTATCGGTGGTGACGATACGCTGAAAATCGCCAACTTTCTTTATGAAATCGCTCGTTGGCGCGGCAAGGACATGCCCGACATGTGTTTTGAAGGTGCAATAGTCCATGTTCCAAAAACCATTGATAACGATTATTACGGTATTCCCTGGACCTTTGGCTTTTTCACGGCTTCCGAGTCGGCGGGAAAGTCCGTACGGGGGCTCTATGACGACGCGAAGGCGACGAATTCTTACCATGTCGTCGAACTTATGGGCCGCCGGGCGGGCTGGTACACAGCGGCCGCCAGCATATTCGCCAGGGGTACCAAAGCGGTCATACCCGAAGATTATGAAGGAAGGGACTGGGTAAGTACTCATGAACTGGCAGAAGAGCTTTTGGATATCGTCCTGAACCGGGAAAAAAGAGGTAAAGGTTACGGAGTTTTCTGTATCGCAGAAGGACTCGCTGAAAAACTTCCGCCAGAGGAAAAGGCACAAATGGAGATGGACCGCCACGGCAATCCGAAACTTTCGGAGGCAAAAATAGGCGACCATATCACCAAGGAACTTAACCGACGCTATAAAGAGGCCACGGGCCGCGAAAAAAGCTTCAAGCCTCAACTTGTGGGGTATGAAACCCGCCAGGATTCCCCTTCACTTTATGACGCGCTGCTTACTTCACAGCTCGGCGTTGGAGCATTCCGACTTATCGAGCAGGGCCGCGGCGGAGAAATGGTAACGGTGAGGGACAATCTTGAGATTGACGGGATCGCTTTCTCGGAGCTCATAGAGCCGGAAACGCTGCTGGTTAAAAACAGGGCCATTGACATTGAAGGCGACTTTTACAGGCTCTTGAGGTCCCTGGAAGAATCATTTTCCCAGGATTAACGGTCAGCCTTCAATCAAGCAGGTATCCCTGGGCAAGTTCCGTGTATTCCTTGACCTGGTTTTTTTGCCACCTTCTTGAATAACGCAATTCTTTTGCCATGATTTTAGCCACTTCAGGAGCCATCCTGATGCTTGCCCGGGCGTCCAGAATCAGGGACCGTGTTCTGCGGGAAAGTACGTCCTCAACGGTTCTTGCCATTTCCTTTCTTACTGCCCAGAGAACCTGGCCCTTCAAAATGGGAAGAGAGGGATCGAGTTTTTCCCCGAGATAGGGGTTATCCTGGAGCAGCCGTCTAAGGGCTATCATGTCAGACCCGTAACTCCTGAAAAAATCATCGGGGTCGATGTTTTTCAGCCAACCATGTATCCGCAGGTTTGCCGTGGTGCTGGGGCGTTCGTCAAGGCCGGCCACGAGAGCGGCCTTGTTCACCGTATCTTCCCCCATCTTTCGATATGTAGTCCATTTACCCCCCGCCAGGGTAACCAGGCCCGAGGGAGTAACGAGTACCTTATGGCTGCGGGATATTTCTCTCGTCGGCACACCGCCTTCGGGAGGCGCAGCAAGGGGCCTCAAGCCCGCAAAGACGCTGAGTACGTCTTTCCTGTGGGGAACTTTTTCAAGATATTGTCCTGCTGTTTTAAGAATGAATTCAACTTCTTCGTCAAGAGCCCGCGGCTCCAGGCTCGCCTTGTCCACGGGGGTGTCAGTGGTTCCCAATACGACCTTTCCCAGCCATGGAACGGCAAAAAGCACTCGTCCGTCGTCGGTGTGAGGAACCATGATGGCCGTGTCGCCCGGGAGGAATTTCCTGTCAACGACAAGGTGAATGCCCTGGCTGGGCTTGACCATGTCCTTGGCGTCCGGATCGTCCATTTTCAGAATGTCATCGACAAAAACTCCTGTTGCGTTTATTACAACACGGCCGTATATGTGGTGCTCAGTGCCGGTTTCCATGTCCCGTGCGATGACACCGCTCACCATGTTGCCCGCCTTGAGAAGGCCTGTAACTTTCATGTAATTAATGGGAGTTCCGCCCTTTTCCGCCAAGGTTTGAACCAGGTTTATCGCAAGCCTGGCATCATCGAACTGCCCGTCGTGGTAGATGATTCCACCCCTCAGACCGTTAGTCCTGACATTGGGGATGGCGGAGACTGTATCTTCCTTGGATAGCCTCTTCGATGGTCCCAGGCCGAGCTTTCCCGCCATGACATCATAGACTTTCAAGCCGACCCGGTAGAAGGGGCCGTCCCACCACTCGTAACTGGGAACTACGAAACACTGGTTGCTTACCAGGTGAGGCGCGTTCTGCCGCAGCAGCCCGCGTTCGTGGAGAGCCTCTATAACCAGGGACACGTCTCCCTGCTGAAGATAGCGCACACCTCCGTGTATGAGCTTGGTGCTGCGGCTTGACGTTCCCTTGGCGAAATCTGACTGATCCAGCATGATACAACTGTAGCCGCGGGAACTTGCCTCAATGGCTACTCCGAGTCCGGAGGCTCCGCCGCCGATGACGATAAAATCCCAGACATCATCATATCCTGCAACCTTGGCGATCATGTCATCCCTGTTCATTGAATTCTTGTCTCCTTCTGTTTACTGCTCCCTGTCTTCTCCCTTTACGTGAGCGGCTCGGGACAGTGCCCGCCGCCAGGCTACGAGCAATTCGTCAACCCGACCGGGTTCCATGGACATGCAAAAGGTTCGGTCGCGCTTCCAGTTAGCCTCCAGCTCCTCCACGCCATCATGGAATCCCACGGCCAGACCCGCCAGAGAGGCGGCTCCAAGAGCTGTCGTTTCGAGCACCAGGGGGCGGACTACGGGAATGCCCAGTATGTCCGACTGGAACTGCAAGAGGGTGTTATTGAAGGCGGCTCCACCGTCCACCCGGAGCTCCGCCGCATCAATTGCGGAATCCGCGCTCATGGCCGTTACCACGTCGTTGACCTGAAAGGCTATTCCTTCGAGAGCCGCCCTGGCAATATGGCCCGCCGTGGTTCCCCGTGTGATGCCCGTTATTATACCCCGGGCGTAAGGGTCCCAGTGCGGCGCACCGAGGCCGGTAAAGGCGGGAACCAGGCAGACGCCGCCGTTGTCTGGAACTGACAGGGCCAGCTTCTCCACGTCTTCAGAACGACTGATAATCCCCAGTCCGTCACGAAGCCACTGTACCACGGCTCCCGCGACAAAAATGCTCCCTTCCAGCGCGTAAGTTGTAGTTCCTCCGAGTGTGAGAGCGATGGTGGTAAGGAGATTTCTTTTTGACAGGATAGGCTCTTCGCCGGTGTGCATCATTACGAAGGCTCCAGTTCCGTAAGTATTTTTTACCATTCCAAGCTTCGTGCAGGACTGTCCGAAAAGGGCCGCCTGCTGATCACCCGCGATTCCCGCGACGGGAATGGAGGCTCCGAAAAGGTCGGGATCTGTTTTTCCGTAAACCTCGCTAGAGGAACGCACTTCCGGCATCAGAGCCGCGGGTATATCCATTAGCGAGAGAAGATCACCGTCCCATTCAAGGCTATTGATGTTAAAAAGCATGGATCGGCTCGCGTTGGTGGTGTCAGTTACGTGAACGCGTCCTCCCGTGAGATTCCAGACAAGCCAGCTGTCGATGGTACCGAAAGCCAGGTTCCCTGCCTCCGCCTTTTTCCGCGCTCCCGGAACGTTTTCCAGGATCCATCGTATTTTAGGGCCCGAGAAATAGGCGTCGATTACCAGCCCGCATTTTTCCCGGATCATTGGGGCATGTCCCTGTTCGCGAAGGCTGTCGCAGTAAGGAGCTGTCCGGCGGTCCTGCCAGACGATGGCGTTGAAAAGGGGTTTTCCCGTTTTTCGGTCCCAGAGAACCGTCGTTTCCCTCTGGTTTGTTATTCCCACAGCGGCTATACGCTTGGGGGACAGCTTTTTTTTCTTCAGAACTTTCCGGGCTACAGCAATCTGGCTGTCGATTATTTCCCTGGGATCGTGTTCCACCCATCCAGGCCGGGGGTAATACTGAGAAAATTCCTGCTGGGCGATCTCTGCTATTGCGCCGGACCGATCGAAGAGAATGGCACGGGAACTTGTAGTTCCCTGGTCAAGGGCAAGGATGTAATCTGTCATATTTCACCCTTATCTGTATTCACTGTCGGTGTTTTCTTCCCGTCCATCCCAGGCCGAAACACGGTTGTGGCCTGTTGACTTAGCCCGCTTGAGTTCCCTGTAGGCTCGGCTTACAAGATAGCCTGGATCATGCCTGAATGTTGGGACAACCGTTGCTACTCCAATGCTTATGGTAACCCGGGGAATATCGTGAGAGAGCCGATCTTCATCCGCCCGTTCCTGAACGGCCAGGCGTAATTTCTCTGCCACGTGAACAGCTCCCTCCTTGTTTGTTGCCGGCAGGATAACGGCGAACTCCTCCCCTCCGTACCGGGCGACACTATCGCCTCCGCGATTAAGCTGCTCAACCAGAATTCCAGCTATCCTGCGGAGGCATTCGTCGCCAGCCTGGTGGCCGCGGATATCGTTATAGGCCTTGAAATGGTCGGGATTGCAAAGTATGAGGGAAAGCGGTTCTTCCGTCCTCTGCAGGCGACGCCATTCGTTATGTAGCGTCTTGTCAAAGAAAGGGCGGTTAGACAGACCGGTGAGTCCGTCTATTGTGGCCAGCTTTTCCAGTAGATTTTTTGTTTCACGGAGGTTATCCTCGGCCTTTTTCCGCTCCGTAATATTCTTAAAAAGGGCCACCATGCCGAGAAGTTCACCGTTGAGTCCCCGAAAGGGCGTGGCTGTGAAGATAAATGTAACAGCCGTTCCGTCTTTACCGGTGATATCTATATCGGTTTCTATTCGATCCTTTCCGGCACGAATGCTGATAAGGGGACAGTCATCGGTTCCGCAGCGGGCATCGGAAAGAATGTTGCGGCAGTCTTTTCCCAGGGCTTCTTCGATGCTTATTCCGAGAAAAGACAGAAGCGCCCTGTTAATTCGTTTGATGTTAAAATCATTGCCTATAAGAGCCATACCGTCCGGGGACGTGTCAATGATCTGGTTTAGTTCAACCGTTGCTATCTCTGCTTCAAGAGCAAGGATGTTGGCCCTTTCTATTGCCTTTTCAAGTTCGAGCTGATCCCGTGCCTGTTGCAGGCGCGTCCTGTGCAGCTCTTCCTGGAGCTTACGGTAGTCCTCCAGGTCCGGTTTTTCGCTCATGCCAGGTTTCCCCCCTTATTCTAAGAGTGCTGCTGTTTCGAATTCTCAGGCCCTGTTTCTTTCCACGGAATGCCGTTTATTAATATTATCGGTCTTACACGCCAAATTTCCCGAAACTATAGACGAAGTCTTGATTATCTGTCAATCTGGTTAAAGGGGAGGGTTTCCTTTTTCCCTGCCTAACCGGGCACTTCATTAATGCCAAATTCTAATAGGGTGGAAAGTGCCTTGATAGGATTGGTAAATTTGTCAGGCTGACATGTTAAGACAAGTTATAGAGCCTTGATAACAGCGGCCCGGCTTGCAACCAGGATTCCCAAGTAGCACGCCAGTTCGGTTAATTGTTGCGCGGCTCCCAGAAGATCACCGGTATAGCCGCCCAAACGCCTCGCAAAAATCCAGGCAGCGAGAGCCGTGATCGCCGATACTGTCATCAGCGAAAAGATTATGGCCGCGGGGCTAAGCAGCGCCAGCGGCAAAAGTCCGAAAGTGCATGCGATCAGCAGCTCCCTTAAGGTCAATCTCCTGGCCAGCAGCTTTGACTTGGCTGACTCATCTTCACGCACGTAGGGCAATATTTGTATCAAGCTTATCGAAGCCAGGCGTGACAGGGGATGTGCCACCAACATTGCCGACACCAATATCGCGCCGCCCATAAACCCGAGTTCAATAAGAGCCGCCGCTTTTGCCATCAGCATAAGGGCCATGCCTATCGCTCCAAAGGACCCCACGCGCGAGTCCTTCATGATCATAAGCACCTTTTCCTTGCTCATGCCGCCGCCCAGTCCGTCGCAGGTGTCGGCCAGACCGTCTTCGTGGAAGGCGCCCGTTAAGCCCGTCGTCAAAATCATGGACAATATCACCGAGATACTCAACGGCAGCACAGTTGCGAAACCCAGATATGAGAAAGCCGCAACAGCGCCTACCACCCAACCGACCAGAGGCAAGTAACGCACCGACTGGTTAAGCCTTTCAGGCGACCATGTTACCCAGGCCGGCTTAGGTATCCTTGTAAAGAAGGCCAGAGTAGTGAAGAATATTTCGATCTCGGCACGTATGACAGATTTCACAGAAAGAATTTCCCTTTTCCCTCACCCAGCTTAAGCTTCGGCAGCCGCCGCGGGTCAAGAGGATTGATTATTGATAGGGCTATCGGTGTGCAAATAATTAAAAAACTCCTATTCTAAGGTTTCGCCTTTTCCCGCACAACGCCTCTTTCTGTCCGGGATTTGTTAAGGCTTTCATATCTTTTCGTGAACGCCTGCGGACTCGAAACTCGCCATCTCGTTGAGGAAACCCACCGCGGCCTGTACCAGGGGCATTGCAAGGGCAGCTCCTGTACCTTCTCCGAGACGCATTTCCATGTCCAGAAGAGGTTTTACACCAAGATACTCAAGCTGTACACGATGCCCGGGTTCTTGCGAACGGTGTGCGAACAGGCAGTAATCAAGAACCTCGGGTGCCAGAGCGTGGGCAATCAGCAGCGCTGTGGTAACAATAAAGCCATCAATAACCAATATCATCCGTTCCCTTGCAGACTGCAGCATCGCACCTGCCATCATGGCAATCTCGAAGCCGCCATATTCAGCAACAAGCTTCAGTGGATCGTTGATCCGTCCACCTCGAATCACAGACTCTTCGAGCAATCTTAGCTTTCGATCCAGTCCGGCGTCATCAAGACCGGCCCCGCGTCCGGCAACTCCGGCCAGTTGCCCGCCCTTTTTATCGCTGATAAGGCAGTGAGTAAGCAAAGAGGCCGAAGCAGAGTTTCCGATTCCCATTTCTCCGAAGCCTACGCAGTTGCAGCCCCTGGCTGCCAGCTTATGAATTTCCTCACCCCCTCGCGAGAGGGCGGTGTCACGCTCTGTCGCCGACATAGCCGGTTGGCTTATGTAGCTCGCCGTCCCTGGGGCTATTTTCGCGTCAATAAGGCCGGGATTCGCCGTAAAGTGGTGGTTTACGCCCGCGTCTACCACACTCAGCCCTATACCCAGATGCCTGCAGAACACATTGATCGCCGCGCCGCCGACCAGGATGTTTTCCACCATCTGCCAGGTCACTTCCTGCGGGTACGCGGAGATTCCATGTCGCGCAGCCCCGTGGTCGCCTGCAAAAACCATGATGTGCGGCGCCAGTATACTTGGCTCCAGGGTCTGTTGAATCAGTCCAACCCGCATCGCTATCTCTTCGAGTTTCCCCAGAGAACCTACAGGCTTGGTTTTTTTATCGATTTTCCTTTGTAGTTCCGGCGCAAGAGAGCAGTCCAGGGATGTCAATCCAGAGTACATGATTCACCTTTCATTCGGAGCGGTGGCAAACGCGTTTTGGCTTTTTGAGCCGGAGATCCCGCCACAGGACCGCACATGCCCTTAGTCCAGGGCAATCTTGATTTTCGTGCCTCAGGGATCTCCAGCCGCCGAGAATTTACCAGCTGATGGATGCGGAAGAGTATAAAAGATGCCGATCTTTTATGTCAATGGGGAATGGCTGGAAAACATCAGCTGTGGCCCTGATAATTTAGCCTTGACAAAGCAGGCTCTTTTATATAGTTCACCAAATCAGTATTATAGACAACAGATACAGGTGGATAAAGGGAAGAGAGGTGAAACGCCCCCGCTGCCCCGCAGCCGTGAAGGGAACGAAAGCCCGGATAGCCACTGTCGTGAATGAATCATGATGGGAAGGCGGGCAAGTAGGTTGCCCGAAGCCGGAATACCTGTCCACCGAAGGTCCCCGAGGGCGGGAATCAATGTTCATAAAACCCTTTATTTCTCATTCGAGGCGGGCCGCTCTCGATCAGCAGGTTGCTACCCCTAAAAGCATTCTCAGAGATCTTGGAGACGCTCTTCCAGCCATTGATTCGCCCTGTGTAACACCCGGAAGAGAGAATCCTTAGTTACCTTTGAATTCTGATGTCAGTTAAAGCATGATGAGTTTGGAAAAAGACACCGAAAAAACATTGCTGAAGAACCGTTTCCCCTTCCGCCTGGGAACTACGTCCTATGTCATTCCGGCAGATCTGCAGTCCAATGTAACATTCCTGGCGGATAAGGTGGATGACATTGAGTTGGTGCTGTTCGAATCGGACGAAATCAGCAATCTGCCCGATGCCTCTACTTTGCTGGCACTCAGAGATACGGCTGACAGGCATAATCTGACCTATACGATCCATCTGCCCCTGGATACATGGATGGGACACGCTGACGCTTCCGTCAGGCGACAGTCGGTGGAAAAATGTATGCGAGTCATTGATCTCACAAGAGCGCTGAATCCTTTCGCCTATATTGTCCATTTCCACGGCGACAGTCGTGGAAAATTTCCGTCGCCAGAGATGATGCGCTGGAAGGATGGCCACCGCCGGGCTGTGGAGAGGCTTGTTCAGGTCGTTTCTCCAGAGGATCTTTGTGTTGAAACGCTTGATTATCCCTACAGTTTGATAGATGACATTGTCTCTGACTATGGATTGAGCATCTGTCTGGATATAGGCCATCAATTGCTATGCGGGGCAAAGCCCTTTGAATACCTTGATCTTTACCTGCCGAGAACCCGGGTGATCCATATCCATGGGGTGGAAAAAAAACAAGACCACCTCAGCCTGGCCTTCCTGCCCGATGGTTTGCTTGCCGGCATCACAAACCGCCTAGGTGAGGGTGCTCAAACAACCCGTGTTTTGACAATTGAGATTTTCGACAAGGGGGCGTTTAACGAATCACTTATCCTGATGCGTCGCCTTCTGAAATGATCTGCAGCAATAATCCAATTGCAGGGCATATTTGAATGGCTACGTTCGAACACGGAGGAAATGTAAAAAGGCTGGCGGAGATGTCAGGCCGTTCCGTCAGGGATCTTTTGGACTTTTCTGCTAATATTAATCCTCTTGGCCCCCCTGAATGGGTTTTCCCCCTTATCCGCTCCCGGCTTTCTTTGATTAAACATTACCCGGATCCGGAGTACTCGTTATTGATTGAGCGGATTGCGGAGCGATACGGCGTGAGCCGGGAGCAGGTAATTGCGGGAAACGGTACCACAGAGATTCTCTACCTGCTTCCCCGAATACTACCAGCAGGACCTGTTGTAATACCCGTCCCATCCTATGCCGATTATGCCGCCGCAGCAAGGCTGCACGATCTTCCTGTAAAAACCGTCGCTTTAAGAGAAGCAAGGGCTTTCAAACCCGATATACGCGCCATCAGTGCCACACTTGGAAACAAAGGATCCATTATTTTGGGACAACCAAATAACCCTACGGGGTTGCTCTATGAGGCTCAGGAGCTAAGGGATCTTGCGCGCCGCCTCCCTGATGTCATGTTCGTAGTGGACGAAGCCTTCGGCGATTTTGTGGAGAGCATGGACAGCCTTACGGCAGACAGGCCTCCCAATGTAATTGTTCTGCTATCCTTGACGAAGATATTTGCCATTCCGGGGATAAGGCTGGGATGTGCTGTTGCTGATGAAATGATAATTCGGCATCTGAAGGCTGTCCAGCCACCATGGTCGGTTAACATCATCGCCCAGATAATTGGCGAGGCCGTCATTAGGGATAGTGATTATCTGGAAAAGAGTAGGAATAATGTTACCGAACAGAGGGCAAGGCTTGTTGAGGGACTGCGTGCCATGGGATGTTTCACTGTTTACCCGGGGGAGGCAAATTTTGTTCTCCTGCGCATAGACCGCTCGGGCATGGATGCTCCGGTCATCGCGGCAAAGCTGCTTGCTGAGGGGATCGCCGTCCGCCTGTGTCATAATTTTGAAGGTCTTGACGACCGATTCTTCAGGGTTGCCGTTAGAACAGGGCAGGAGAACAAAAGGCTGATCGAGTCCCTCGCAAAAATCTTGGACTGAATCTTCGACATGAAACTGGAATATCAAATTATAATTGCCATCGCCCTGGATTTTATCATGGGTGATCCGCGAATGCTTCCCCATCCGGTTAAGCTTATTGGCCGTTTTGCGCTTTTTATTGAGATGCCATTGCGGAAGATCTTTCGTAATGAGTTCCTTGCGGGGGCAATGGCAGTCTTGGCGGTATCTGCCGCAACCTTGGTTTTTGCCTGGAGTTTGATACATTTTGCCGGCAGATTACATCCCTTTGCCGCAGATATTGTTTCAATCGTGTTGCTTTACACGACCTTTGCCGCAAGGGATCTCGCCGACCACGGAATGGCTGTTTACCGGGAATTGAAAAACGGAAATTTGGCCGCGGCCAGGAGCAGGGTGTCGCTGCTGGTTGGTCGAGACACCGAAAATATGGACGAGGCTGAAGTGATTCGGGCTACAGTGGAAAGCGTTGCTGAAAATAGTGTCGATGGAGTCACTGCCCCTCTTTTATTTGCTGTAGTTGCGGGTCCGCTGGGCGCAATTCTGTATAAGGCATTGAATACATTGGATTCGACCTTCGGATACAAGAACGAACGCTATTCGCATTTTGGATGGACGGCCGCCAAGATGGATGATATTGCAAACTTCATCCCTTCAAGATTGACGGCCCTTCTGGTTCCCGTGGGGGCAGCGTTTCTGGGATTAAAACCCATGGATGCTTTACGGGTTCTTGTTCGTGACAGGCGCAAACATCCCAGCCCGAATTCCGGCCACGCCGAGGCGGCGGTAGCCGGCGCTTTAGGTGTTCAACTCGGAGGCCTTAATTACTATTTC
>JAQUQY010000024.1 GCA_028715865.1 Syntrophales bacterium | reverse complement strand
CTTTTTCCTTTGATGAATCCTTCGATTACGGAACACGAATTGAGCGGCTTTTCAACGAGATACAAAAGCCCATGATTGACAGAATAGCCGATGCCATTGGAGAGGCGAAATCCATTCTGCTGGCTTCACATGTCCGTCCGGACGGGGACGCCGTGGGCTCCTTGCTTGCCCTCTATCACGCTTTACGATACCTGGACAAGCAGGTTGTCGTATTCTGTCAGGACAAGATTCCAGACATATACGGGTTCCTCCCCGGAGCCGACGAAGTTGCCGGTTCACTTGGCCCCGTTGACCGTTTCGACACGGCTGTTTTCCTTGACTGCAGCGACATGGCCAGGATAGGTGAAGAAGCGGCCCGCGTGGAATCAATAAAAACACTGATAACTATTGATCACCATATTTCCAACGACGGAGAAGGCATACCTCTGTCACTTATAGACGCTTCGGCAAGCTCTACGGGCGAAATACTGGTCCGCCTGATAGACAGGCTAGATGTACCTCTTACGGAGGAAATTGCACTTAATCTTTATACAGCGCTTCTGACCGACACGGGATCATTCAGGTATTCCAATACGGGAAAAGAAACATTCCTCCTGGCGGCACGGCTTGTTGATGCGGGCGCCGATCCCTCCGTGATTGCCGGGCAGGTCTACGAAAGGCGTTCCATCACCTCTGTAAGGCTCATGAACCGGGCTCTTGGTACGCTTCTTATGAGCTTTGAAGGAAAAGTCGGCTCCATCTTCCTGGACCAGCGAACCATGGAAGAAGAAAAAGCTCTTCCTGAACACGCGGAAGGCATTGTCGACCAGGTCCGCTCCATCGACGGGGTCATGATAGCCGTCATGTACTACGAAAGAACCGACGGCACCTATAAAGTAAGCTTCCGGTCAAAGGATGCCCATGATGTGGAAGAAGCCGCCCGCGCCTTCGGAGGAGGAGGGCATCGCAACGCCTCGGCCTGCAGCATGGAGGGGAGTCTCGAGGATATAAGGGAGCGTATAGAATCCGTGCTTGCAAAAATCATCAGCAAAGCGGAGGCTGCCGGATGAGCGGGCAAGAAGTCCTCGACTTTCGCTGCAAAGGCAAACCCGTTATGAATGGTGTAGTCGTCGTGGACAAGCCGGCGGGACAGACTTCCTTCGGTGTCATACGGGACGTCAGGAAAATCCTGGGAATACGAAAAATTGGGCATACGGGAACGCTGGATCCCCTGGCCACGGGGGTGCTTCCCCTTTGCATAAATGAAGCAACCAAAATGGCTCCCTTTCTCACTGAGGATGACAAGGAATACCGGGCAACCATGCTTCTTGGGGTAACAACGGACACGCTGGATATCACGGGGAACATCGTTGCCACTGAGAATCCCGGACATATAACCGATAGCGACCTGGAATCCGTATCCCGGGAATTCCTGGGAACCATGGAACAGAAGGTCCCCCGCTACTCGGCCGCCAAGCACCGCGGGAGGCCTCATCATCGCTGGGCCCGGGAAGGCGTGGTACTCGACACCCCGTTGAAGCGGGTAACCATTGAAAATATAGAGATCGAGTCATTTTCACCACCCTACGCGACGTTACTGGTTGCCTGCTCAAAGGGAACATACATCCGGACACTCTGTGACGATATGGGAAAACGCCTCGGTTGCGGCGCCGCACTGGCTGGCCTCAGGAGAACGCGAAGCGGCCGTTTCAGCGAAGAGGACGCCCTTCGTCTGGACGACATGGAATATGGGGAGGCTCCCCGGCTTATCCGGAATAGTCTCGTTCCCCTGGAAGACGTTCTGGACAGATACCCGGCAATTCCCATAAGCCGTGATCTGGCGCTAAGGATCAGGGAGGGTTGCCAGCCCGAAGCTGGAGCTTTGAACAAGACAACCTTCCCCCCGGCAGCAGAGGGAACCCTGATACGGCTCATAGGCAATGACAGCCGCATAGTGGCTGTGGCTCGTATGCTCCTCTCATCGGAATCGTTGAGAACGGCCGGCGAAAAGGAACAGGCCATGAAGCTTGTTCGTGTGTTTAACGTTTAAATTTTATATAACAAGTGAGCATATACAAAGAGAGGAGTGAAGGCTGTGTTTGACGAAGACAGGAAAAAAGAAATCATTACGACGTTCAAGAAGCATGACAATGACACGGGATCTCCCGAGGTACAGATCGCCCTGCTCAGCGCGAGAATCGAGTACCTGACGGAACACTTCAAGGTACACAAAAAAGACCATCATTCACGCCGGGGGCTTCTGAAGCTTGTCGGGAAGAGACGACGACTGCTGGATTACCTTAAAAACACAGAAATAGACCGTTACAGGGAAATTATCCAGCGTCTCGGCTTGAGACGGTGATCGTCACAATTCCAAGGAGGAAATTAGAACAATGAACAACGTATTTACCGCAGAATTCGCGGGCAGGGAAATTTCAATCAGAACCAATTATGTGGCGGGCCAGGCCAACGGAGCCGCCTACGTCCGTTACGGTGATACCATTGTTCTGGTCACTGCCGTTTCCCAGAAGACAAAACGGGAAGGCATCGATTTCCTTCCCCTGACCGTTGATTACCAGGAAATGACATCAGCCGCGGGCAAGATTCCAGGAGGCTTCTTCAAGCGCGAGGGGCGCCCCAATGAAAAGGAAACCCTTACCTCACGGTTCATCGACAGGTCCATACGTCCTCTCTTTCCCAAGGGATGGAGCTATGAAACGCAGATAATCGCAACGGTGCTCTCCTACGACGGCGACAACGGCTCAGATGTGGCCGCCATGCTTGGAGCATCGGCCGCCCTCACCGTCTCTGATATTCCCTTCAACGGCCCCATCGCCGGCGCCAGGATAGCACGGAGAGACGGGCAGTTTATCTGCAACCCCTCGGCGGCAGACATGGAGGCAAGCGACATCGATCTCTTCCTGGTGGGAAGAAAGGTTCTCGGCTCCGCAGAAAGTGACGATTACGACATCAACCTGGTAATGGTGGAAGGCGGATCCCTGGAGGCAGACGAGGATTCACTATTGGAAGCCATAAGCTTCGGTCTGTCATCCCTGCGGTCTGTCATTGATCTCCAGGACCGGATGCGCGAGGCCATGGGGAAGGAAAAGCAGGCCTTTGAACTTCCCCTGATCGACGATGGCCTTGTAAAAGGCGTCAAGGATCTGGCGCTGGAAGGTCTTTCGGCGGCCTACCGCATCAAGGAGAAAGCACAACGCTCCGCCGCGATTAAGGAGGTACGCCAGGCGGTGAAGGAGGAGCTCGCCCTGGATGACGCTCCCAAGGCCTCCCAGGTGGGAACCATCCTGGAAGGACTTGAAAAGGCTGTTTCCCGGAGTATGATTCTCGATGAAAACATCAGGATCGACGGACGCTCTCCCGAAGACATACGGCCCATTACCTGTGAAGTGGGGATCCTGCCCCGTACTCATGGATCAGCTATTTTCACCCGAGGGGAAACCCAGGCGCTTACCATGATGACGCTGGGAACATCGGCGGATGAACAGCGCCTTGACGGAATCGGCGGAGAAGAACTGCGCGCCTTCATGCTTCATTACAATTTTCCACCCTACTGCGTCGGTGAAGCGAAATTCCTCAGAGGACCCGGACGCCGCGAAATCGGCCACGGAGTTCTTGCCCGGCGTGCCCTGATTCCTGTCATGCCCTCACCGGAAGAATTTCCCTATACCATCCGGATCGTTTCAGAAATCATGTCCTCCAACGGCTCCTCCTCCATGGCCACCGTCTGCGGCGGGGCATTGTCGCTTCTCGACGGTGGAGTTCCCATAAAGACCATAGTTGCCGGCATCGCAATGGGTCTTCTCAAGGAAGGCGACAGGGTGGCTGTTTTGTCCGACATTCTCGGCGACGAGGACCATGCCGGCGACATGGACTTCAAGGTCTGCGGCACCCGGAATGGCATCACGGCCATGCAGATGGATATCAAGATCGACGGCATCACCGAGGAGGTCCTTCGAAAAGCCCTCTACCAGGCGAAAGAGGGGCGCTTGCATATCATCTCCGAAATGGAGAAGACCATCTCGGCGCCGAGATCCGAAATGTCCCGATACGCGCCGCGTATCACCGTCATCAAGATTAATCCCGAGCGCATAAGGGACGTCATCGGCAAGGGTGGAAGCAATATTCGCCAGATAATCAGTGAAACCGGGTGCGCCATTGACGTAGAGGACGACGGAAGCGTCAGCATCGCCTCAAGCGAGCCGGAAGCATCGGAACGGGCCATTGCCATGATCAGGGCTCTCACAGAAGAAGCTGAGATCGGAAAAATCTACATGGGAACTGTAAAGAGAATTGTAGATTTCGGCGCCTTCGTCGAAATTCTTCCCGGTCTTGACGGCCTGGTTCACATCTCACAGCTTGAAAACAGGCGGGTTACCAAGGTTACCGACGTATTGCAGGAAGGGGATGTAGTCCCCGTCAAGGTTATCGATATAGATAAAAACGGCAAGGTGCGGTTGAGCCGGAAAGACGCCCTCGAGGAAAACAGCTGAAGCTGTTTTCTGCCGCCGGGAGCCTTTAAAAATGGATCAATCCATTCGCGTTTCCCTCATCAGGGTCGGCAATAACGCCGACCTCCCCCTGCCCCGCTACATGTCTGAGGGGGCCGCCGGCATGGATCTCTATGCCGCCGTTAAAGTTGAAGAGCGGCTTCTGCCGGGAGAACGCGCGATAATCCCGACAGGAATCGCCCTGGCTCTTCCTCCCGGTTTCGAAGCGCAGATCCGTCCAAGGAGCGGTCTCGCCCTGCGCCACGGCATCACGCTGCTCAACAGCCCTGGAACCGTCGATGCCGATTACCGCGGAGAGATTCGTCTTATCCTGATAAACCTGGGCAGGGAAATTTTTTTTATAAGGAGGGGGGACCGTCTTGCCCAGATGGTTATACACAAGATTTTTCGCGTTGACTGGCATGAAAAGGAAGAACTGGAAACCACGGCCCGGGGAGAGGGCGGTTTCGGACACACGGGATTGTAGCGGCACTGCCGCAGCCTGCCCCTTCCTTATTCTCCCCTTGAGTTTTTCAGGTCTTTGGTATATCCCACAAAGGGAGAACCGAAGAGGAGCCCATGAAAAAACACAAAGTTACAAAAACCTACCAGGAGATCAACCGTAAAATACGGGAAGGCGCCGTTGTTGTTGTAACGGCGGAAGAAATCATCGATATCGTCGAACGGAAAGGAGCCGTCGAGGCGGCACGTACCGTGGACGTGGTTACCACGGGGACCTTCGGCCTAATGTGCTCCTCCGGCGCCTTTATCAACTTCGGCCACTCTTCTCCCAGAATCAAGTCCTCGAAAGTCTGGCTGAACAACGTTCCAGCCTACGCTGGCATAGCCGCCGTGGACTGTTACCTTGGCGCCACCTCAGTAGTGGAGGGAGACCCTCTAAACAGCGTTCATCCCGGAGAATTCAACTATGGCGGAGGTCACGTCATAGAGGACCTGGTAGCCGGAAAAGTGGTCAAGATCAATGTGGAAGGCTACGGAACAGACTGTTACCCGGCCCGCAAATTTGAAAAAAGCATTACCCTTCAGGATCTGAGGGACGCCATCCTGTTCAATCCGAGAAACGCCTACCAGAATTACAGCTGCGCCGTCAACATGTCGGACCGGACGATCTATACATACATGGGAGTATTGCGTCCACTGATGGCCAACGCGAACTACTCAACCTCCGGGCAGCTCAGCCCCCTGCTGAACGATCCCTTTTTCAGAACCATAGGCATAGGAACGTCCATATTCCTGGGCGGCGCCCAGGGGTACGTTGCCTGGAGCGGAACCCAACATAACGCGAACGTAATGAGGGGCGAAAACGGGGTTCCACGTGAGGGCGCCGGCACGCTGGCAGTTATCGGCAACCTGAAGGAAATGAGCCCCCGTTGGCTCCTGGGCGCGAGCATGCTTGGCTACGGGGTATCGCTCTACGTGGGAATAGGAATACCAATTCCCCTTCTTAACGAGGAGATTGCTCTTTTCACCGCCGTTAAGGATGAAGATATCTACACCCAGGTTTACGACTATGGTGTAGATTATCCCAGTGGTCCGGCTCAAAGTATAGGTGAAGTAAATTACAGGGAACTGCGCAGCGGATCTATCATCCTTAACGGAAAAACAATTGACACGGCGCCCATGTCTAGCTACTATAAAGCACTTGAAATCTGTCACGTTCTAAAGGAACGGATCGAAAAAGGGGAGTTCCTCATCGGAGAACCGCAGCGGTTGCTTCCATCCGTCAATCACCCCTGACCTTCAGAGGGTGTCCTGAGGAACTTAACGCGGGGTAAGTTCTCATGAAGATCGGCAGGTTTTTTGTGGCAGGTTTTCTCTCCATGGTTCTCCTGATTATCTTCGGGGACCGGGGGCTTGTCGACTATCTCGAAATCAAGGAAAAATCAGCCCGCCTCAAGGCGGAGAACAGCCTTATAGCATATGAAAACGAGCGGCTCCGCGAGAGGATTGTACTCTTGGGGGACAATCGGGAATACTTGGAAATGGTGGCACGAAAAGAACTGGGCATGATCAGGGAGGGTGAGATCGTGTACCGATTCAGAGAACACTGAACCCGGGCAATCTTAGGAAAGGTCAATGGAAAGGATACGCGGTTTACTTTCGCGACTTCCGGCACTGCCGAAACTGTCACGTTCAAAAGCCACCGGCGTCGTTGGAATCGATATCGGATCAAGCTCCATCAAGCTTGTGGAAATCACCGAAACGCCCACGGGATACCAGCTCTCACGCATGGCCAGCAAACCTCTCCGTCAAGGCGTAATAAAGAAGGGCCTCATGGAAGACGGCTCCGCCGTGATGAACACCATAAAGGACCTCATCAAGGAGACGGGATGCACTGCAAAACTGGCGGCCACGGCCCTTTCCGGCCATTCAGTTCTCATAAACAAGGCCACCTTCAAGGAAATGGAGGAAGACGAACTCCGCCAGACCATCGTGGATGAAGCAGATGAGTACATGCCCATAGACCGGGTGGAAAACATTTATTTCGATATCCACATTCTCGGCGCAAACGAGAATAACGCCGAACAGATTGATGTGATCATAGCCGCGGCGAAAAATGATATCATCGCCGAATACCGAAGCGCTGTGGAACGCGCCGGGGTTCGTATGGTCCTTATGGACGTGGATGCCTTCGCCCTGGAAACAGCCTACGAAGAGAATTACGATTTCGCCGATGAAGACGTAGTGGCGCTGGTGCATATCGGCGCCGCCCTGACCAATATCAACATTGTCAAAGGCGGCCAGTCGGTATTTACAAGAAACGTCCTCATGGGGGGAGATCTCATCACCGAATCGGTTCAGTCCCGGCGTGGCGGATCCTTTGAAGAGGCGGAAGCCTGGAAGATCAGCCATTCCAATGGCGGAGGAATTCTCCCGGAGGAAAGCCTGCAGGGCGAAAGCCTGGTCATGCTGGCGGATCCGATTCTGGCTGAGATAGAACGGTCCATAGATTTTTTCATCTCATCGGCAGGCATGATATTCATCAACAAGGTGCTGCTGTCAGGAGGTTCATCCTTCATACCCGGCATCATGGACGACCTGACACAGCGTCTGCGATGTGACGTGGAACTGTTCGACCCATTCAAAGCTCTTGAATACGACAAGAAAACATACAGCCCCGAATACATAAGGGAAATGTCGGCCATAGCACCGATCGCCGTGGGCCTCGCTATGAGGAAGTCTGAAGACCTATGATAAAAATAAATCTCATCCCCTACCGTGAGGAACAGAAAAAAATCGATACCAGGCGGCAGATTATAACCCTTGCGGCCACCTTTGTAATACTGGTGATGATTGTGGGCATATTCCATGGATACATGATGATGTCCCTGTCGGCCCTGGATAAAAATGTCCGAAATTCGAGAGCGGAACTGGACCGCTTGAGAATGATTACAGGCGACATTGATAAATACCGCCAAGACAAGGCATTGGTTGAAAAAAAGCTCCAGGTCATCAACGATCTTGAGAAAAATCGAGGTGAGGGCTACCGCCTCCTGGATGAGATTTCCATAAGAGTACCCGAAGGCAGGCTTTGGATAACACTTTTGTCAAAGCGCGACGCAACTATCCGCATCGAGGGAATGGCAAGAAGCAATGAGATCCTGGCACTCTTCATGGAGAACCTTGAAATGTCGCCTATCATCGAAGCGGTGGATCTGGTAGCGAGCAGGAGAGTCCCATACGCCGGGACAGAGCTCAAAAATTTCGCTCTTTCCGCGAAAATAAAGCAGGGTGTGTCAAATGGCAATAACCGCTGATGACCTGAAAAAGCTTCCCACCAAGTACAAGATAATCATCGGCGTGGTCTTTGTGCTTCTGCTGGGTTATTTTTATTATTTTTTCTTTCTCCAGGCGGCGCTTCAGAAAAAGGCTTCACTTACCGACAACCTGGCCACTCTGGAAGTCCAGATCATACAGCGGCAGGCGGTTGCCCGGCAGATTGAGCGTCACAAGCGGGAAATAGAGGAACTAAACGAGAGCCTCATGATCTCCCTCGCAAAATTACCTGAACAGAAAGATATTCCCACGCTGCTTACCGCCATGTCCGTCGCCGCCCATGCCAAGTCCCTTGATGTAATGCTCTTCGAACCCCTGCAGCCGGTTCCACAAGACTTCTACGCGGAATTTCCCGTACGAATGACCGTTCGCGGAAGATACCATGATATCAAGGCTTTTTTTAAAGAAGTGTCTCAGCTGCCAAGAATCGTTAACGTGAACGATGCCTCCATTCGGGGACCTTCCGGGGAATACACAGGAGGACCTCTTGTTTTAGAGGCGGAGTGCCTGATGAAAACTTACATGTTTCTTGATATGAGAGAGCAAAGCGCCGGAGCCCCAGCGAAATGAAAGATATTCTGATGAAAATCCGGTTCCCGGGAATCCCCGCAGCAGCCCTTGCGGCGGCACTGGCGATACTGCTTACGGCGCCCCTTCAGGCGGTTGTTCATGACGCTTCTGAAAATGAACCGGTCATAGTCTATCGCTCTCAGGGAACAGTTGATCCCTTTGTACCATTTGTAAAAGCCCAGCCCAAATCCGACAGGGCTCCCGTCCGGGGAGAGCCTGTGGATACGGTAACGGAGTCCGTATTCAGGACGCCACTGGAACTCCTGACTCTTCAGGAAATCCGCCTCGTGGGGATCGTCATAGGCGGCGGCGCCAAACTTGCCCTAGTGGAAGACAATAAGGGAACCTACTATGACCTCTACCTTGGAACAGCCGTGGGCATGGACGGAGGCAAGGTAGTCGATATCTTGGAAGATCACGTGATAATTGAAGAAAGAGAACAGGACGAATCGGGCGAAGTAACGAGGAAACAATCAAAATTGAGGCTTGAGGCAGGAGACGACAGGGGTACTCTATGAAAGGGAGACAGGGGATTTTATACGGTTTGGCCGCGGCGGCGGGATTTATTTTGCTAGGCAGCTGCAGTGGGGGCTCTGGCATAACCTCAACGCCGGCCAGGGGCTTGGAACCCACGGAAACGGCCGTTGTACAAAAGGTCGGTGAAGCGAGCGCTTTACTGACAGAAATTATCTTCCATAGATCGGCGGGAAGGGAAGAGGTTACCCTGGCATTTTCGGCTATACCGGAAGATATCGACCTTTCGCAGCCCTCGGATAATATTGTGGCCCTCACCATGAAAAATACAGTTATGGGAGAAGGAATCCGTGAACGATACACTCCGGAGAGATTGTACGGGGTAAAAACAGTGTCGTTGCGAACGGTTGCCGGAACCGATCAGCCAGCCCTCGGAGTCGCCATAGAACTGTCGGACATTGTTCCCTACAGGATGCGCCGGTCTGACTCCGCCATTATCATATCCTTCGATACAGCGGCCATTCATACGGGATTAGCGCCTCCCGCGGCTCTTCGCGAAGACGACACTATGGAAGCCTATCTGGCCAAGGAAGCCTTGATGCTCTGGGAGGAAGAGCCCGATGCCGATTACCGGGGAGAACGGCTGTCCATCATCTGCCAGGACGCGCACATCAAGAACGTTTTCCGCCTTATATCTGAGGTCAGCGGCTACAATATTGTCGCCGGACCCGACGTGGATCAGAAAGTAACGCTTCACATGAGAAACGTTCCCTGGGACCAGGCCCTGGAAACGATACTGGAAGTGAACGAACTCGGCATGACTACCCGGGGCAGAGTAATCACCGTCATGCCCCGCAAGAAAATGGAAGTTGCCGAGGAACAGCGCCTGGCCAAGAACGTCGCCGAGGGGAGGGTCAGGCAGGTTTCCATTGAAGCCCGTATCGTCGAGGTGAACACAAGCTTTTCCCGCGACTTGGGGATCCGGTGGGGCGTGGGGACCACGGCCGTATGGGGACCCGGCAACAGCAGGGACGTCGGCATTCTGTTCGGCAGCGCGGGCCCGACCAACTCCACCGTTACCACACTGCCCAACAATATAGGGCTTACAAACAGCAACATCGCCGTCAATTTTCCCTCAGCCACGGGTGCTGTCATGCCCGCACTGGGCATCATCGCCGGCTCGTCGCGATGGGTTCTCGACGCGAAACTACAAGCCCTTGAGGAAGTGGGCGACGGCAAGATTATATCCTCACCCAAGGTAACAACAGTTGACAAGGTGAAGGCAACCATAAGTCAGGGGGAGGAGTTTGACGTACAGATAACAGGCGCGGACGGCGAACTTACGACCAAAACAATACGTGCCATACTGTCGCTGGATGTCACCCCGCAAATAACCGCCGAGGGCAAGCTTTCCCTGGATATAGAGGCTCAGAACCGCTACGCGGACTGGACAAGGGCGGGTGACGGGGGCATAGTAGGTCCTCCCATAATGGCAAGCGAGGTTCAGTCCAAGGTAGTTATAAGTGACGGCGACACTATCGTTATCGGGGGCATCTATAAAAGCGAAGATACTTCGGGCGGATCGGGAATCCCATGGCTTTCAAGCATCCCCGTTCTGGGTTGGCTTTTCAAAGAAAGAACCATCCGCAAGACGCAGATGGAGCTTCTTATATTCATCACGCCGGTCATCCTTGGTGAAGTAATTACAAGGGGTTGACCGGCGGGGAAACCGCTTTTCCCCTTTATTCAAGCATAAGTGTAAACTCAAATATTTTTGAGACCTTCGTTCCCTCCAAGTCCTCCACGGAGGCGCCAAAGAGAATCGCCCCCCTCTGGTCAGCCGAGGGATTAAAGCGAATTTCGCCGCTTCCCCTGTCAATGGTCATGCCCGGAACCAGCGGTTCCTCCAGGTTAAAGACCACTTCGCCGCCGTCGGGATGGTGGCTGGCCAGGTGCAGGCGGATGGTTTCTCCCGGCCTGACCGGCTCGCGCGCCGCTTCGAGCGTCAGCGTAGGCACGGCGCCGTGTATGGCGACAAGCGGACTGTCAAAGGCGAAGCCAGGCAGGTCAATCTCTTTGTCATGTGGGAAAACGGTGACGGAAACGAGGTCCCTCACCTTGAAGGGTGAAAGGTCGAGGCTGTTTTCACCGGACTTTTTTACCGCCCGGTCATTGACCTTCCATTCGTATCGATAGCTCAAGCCCGCGCGCCGGGAATCCATGGGAACAACTTCCACAGTAAGAACATCAAACCTGGTGGGCATGGGCGGCTCGAGCAAAACGCTTCTGATCATTGCCCGGCTGTGCGCTGCCGGTTCCCCCGATCCGGCTTCCGCATCATATCCCGCTTCACCATTGGCGCCGGCTTCCCGGCCGGACGCACCATGGGCCGGCAGCTCAACAGGATCTTCCCCTGAAGGCAAAGCAAGAAGTACCAGGATAATGATCAGGGCGGCGATTCCCGCTACCGACAGGCGGGTTCGGAGCGGGAGCAATCCCCACCAGGCCCTGAATCGGGAAAAACCGGTTGGCTCACGCTTTCCCCGAACCCCGGCGCCGCTTCCCCTCATCGAAGGCTCTTTACTCCGTCCTGTCCGTGTGCCGCTCCTTCGCTGCTTCATGTCACTGTATGCGGCAGTCCCTCCAGTACAGCATGTTTGTACGGTTCGAAACGCCCTGCGGGGTTATATCCACCCGCTGGGTGCTGGCAGATGTGCCGTCGCCGCCGCTGGTGGTTACATAAAGATCGGGATCGGCGCCTCCTTCGGGATTAAGGGACAGGACCGGCGCCGAGGGAATGCCCACACCCACGGTCATGCTCCTCGTTGACGAGCCGTCCTCGCTCGTCAGCGCGCCGCCACCTGTTGTGCCTTGAACAGCGTAGAGCTCCGCCGACCCGCCCTGCTCGCAGGGATTGTTTCCGGAGGCGGGGGTAAAAGTAGTGAAATAAACAATGCCGCCGAAGACGGTGGGGTCGGCAAGCAGCTTTTCGCCCTGCCCGGCGAATTGGATCCGGTAGCCCGGATTGCCCGAGCTGGGATTATAGGTTCCGGAGGCCTGCGTAATGTTGTCGATATCGCTTATGGCGAAGGTGCTGGTCCTGTCGTTGTCCTTGACGCCGTAGAAGTGCTCCTGGGCGTTCGCGGCGGTGGGATCCGTCTTGTCGCCGGTGCCCCAGTAAACCCAGAGGTTGCCCGTGCCGTCCCTGGCCACGGCGGCGGAGGTGTAGACGGGCCGTATCTGGCCCGACGAGGCATTGAAAAACATGCTTCCGCTCCAGTCATCGATTGAACAGCCAGGCATATCTGTTCCC
>JAQUQY010000023.1 GCA_028715865.1 Syntrophales bacterium | reverse complement strand
TTCAGTTTCTTCAAACGAACTCGAACCTCCTCACCGCTGATACCTACTCTGCTTCCCACAACCGCGAAGGGATTCTTTTCCAAAGGGAAGTCACGCTGGATTATGTTGAGGATAGCCTTGTCGGTATCATCCATCATTGGTTGAGTCCTTTCCACTTCCCGGTTCCCATGGGCATAGGGGCTCTTCGGCCAGGTAGCTGCCCGTTGCCTCGTAGGCACGGGCACGGCAGCCTCCACATATCCTCAAGAACTCGCATCGTCCGCATTTTCCCTCGTAGATGGCAAGATTCCTGAGGTCATGGAACAGTGGGGATTCTTCCCATATTTCGGGAAAGGACTGGCTGGACAGCTGTCCGCAGTCGATTTCCAGGAAACCGCAAGGCTGGACCTGCCCCCGGTGTGAGATGAAGCAGAAGGAACTTCCCCCCATGCATCCGCGGGTCATTGTGTTAAGCGGGCCGCCCTGTTCCCGTTTTTGACTCCCGCCCTGCCTGTTCTGCTGATAAATTCGGTAATACTGGGGAGCGCAGGTGGCTTTCATCTGCATGGAGCAGGTTTTCTCGCGTTCATTGTACCATAGCAGGGTTTCCTCGTACTCCTCGGGCCCGATAGCCTGATGCGCCATGTCCCTTGCCCTTCCCGTGGGAACAAGCAGGAATATGTGGTGGCCCGCAGCTCCCAGACGCTTCGCCAGGTCCATTATCCTGTCCAGTTCACCCCGGTTCTGTTCTGTTATGGTGGTGTTGATCTGGAATTCAACGCCGGCCCTCCGAAATTCCTCTATACCACTTATGGCCGCCTCGAAGGCTCCGGGCACCCCACGAAACCGGTCATGCTCCTTCGCCTCGGCTCCGTCTATGCTGATGCTCACTCGCTTTATTCCCGCCTCCCTGGTTTTCCGGGCAATCTTGTCTGTCACCAGGGTTCCGTTTGTTGCCAGGACCATGCGCAGGCCCAGACGATCTCCCCGGGCGGCGACATGAAAGATGTCATCCCTCAGGTAGGGTTCGCCGCCCGTGAGAATAACCACAGGGCTGCCCATGGATGCGATATCGTTCAGAAGAGACAGGCACTGTTCCGTGGTGAATTCCCCGTCGTAGGGACCGTACTTCGCGGCCGCCCTGCAGTGGACACAGTCCAAGTTACAGCTTCGGGTAATTTCCCAGGCCACCATGCGAAGATCATGGGGAAGAGTTAACGATGACCGGGCTCGTGCCATGATAATCCCTGTTTCCCTTTACCTTGAAAGCACTTCGGCGGCTTCCTTCGCGTGATATGTTATGATTATGTCAGCCCCTGCCCGTCTCATGGAAAGCAGGATCTCCATCATGGCCCTTTCGCCGTCGATCCAGCCCATGTTCGCCGCCGCCTTGACCATGGCGTATTCTCCGCTCACGTTATAGGCAGCCAGGGGGAGATCAAACTCTTCCTTCACCCTGCGAATTACGTCCAGGTAGGAAAGGGCCGGCTTGACCATTATGATGTCAGCTCCTTCAGCCACATCCAGGGTAATTTCCCTTATGGCTTCGTCGCTGTTGGCGGGATCCATCTGGTATGATTTCCTGTCTCCGAATTGTGGCGCGCTCTCGGCGGCTTCCCGGAAGGGTCCGTAAAAAGACGACGCGTACTTGGCCGAATAGGCCATTATGGGAGTGGATTCAAAGCCCCCCTCGTCGAGGGCTTCCCGAATGGCCAGGACCTGGCCGTCCATCATGGCCGAGGGCGCCACTATGTCTGCTCCCGCCTTCGCGTGCGAAAGGGCTGTTTCACCGAGCACTTCGATTGTGGCGTCGTTGTCAATGGCTTCGCCTTCGAGCATGCCGCAATGGCCATGAATGGTGTACTCACAGAGGCATACATCGGTGATTACGAGCAATTCTGGGACTTTTTCCTTAATGGCGGAAAGGGCAATCTGAACGACGCCCTTTTTCGCGAAGGCCCCGCTTGCCAGATCATCCTTTTTCGCGGGAATTCCGAAGAGAAGAATCGCCGGAATTCCCAGCTCACGGATCGCCTCCGCCTCCTTAACCAAGTAATCAACTGAAAGCTGGAACTGCCCCGGCATGGATGCGATCGGTTTCTTGATCTTTGAACCTGGAACGACGAAGAGCGGGCAAACCAGGCTGTCCACGGACAGGCGTGTTTCCCTGGTCAAGCGCCTCATGTTCTCATTTTTCCTCAGCCTTTGCGGCCTGTATTCGGGATACTGCATCGTCAACTCTCCTTTATTATTTCCGCTTCCGTCAGGTAACAGGCCGGGTCTTCGCCCCAGATGTCTCCATTTACCGCTTCGGCCCGAGCCCTGAAATTGCCTCCGCATATGTCGAGCCATCTGCAGGAAGCGCAACGCCCCGTGACGTGGACCATTTTTTCCTTCAGCTTCATCAGCAGATCGTTGCCTGTGTCTTCCCATATTTCATGAAAGGGCCTTTCCCTTACATTGCCCAGGGAAATGTTGCGCCAGAACTGGTCAGGATGGACCTCGCCGTCCCAGCTGACACAGCCTATGCCCCGTCCCGAGTTGTTCCCTTCGTTCATTCTGAGAAGTTTCAGCACCTCGGATGCCCGGTCCGGGTCCTCCCGAAGCAGCCGAAGATAGATATAGGGCCCGTCGGCATGGTTGTCCACGGTGAGTACTTCCTTCGATTTGCCGCGGTCGAAGAGGTTTTTCGTTCGGTTAAGAATGAGATCCACCGCGGCCCGGGTTTCATCATGAGAAAGGTCTTCCTTGATGAGAACGGAGCCGCGTCCCGAATACACCAGGTGATAAAAGCATAACCGGGGGATTTCCTCTGACTCCACAAGGTCGAAGACGGCCGGCACTTCCGCCACGTTCGACCTGGTAAGGGTGAACCTTATACCCACTTTGATGCCCGCGTCCTGGCAATTTCTGATTCCCCGCATGGTCGCGTCGAAGGCTCCCTGGACGCCCCTGAACCTGTCGTGCACGGGACCTACGCCGTCGAGACTGACGCCAACGTAGGAAAGGCCTATGCCCGCGTAAATGCGGGCCTGTTCCGGCGTTATAAGCGTTCCGTTGGTTGAAATGACGGCACGCATTCCCCTTTCAACAGCGTAGCTTACCAGTTCGGGAAGATCCTTTCTCATAAATGGCTCGCCGCCGGAAAAAAGCGCCACGGGACATCCGAAATCGGCCAGGTCAGCCAGCAGCGCCCTTCCCTGCTCCCTGTCGAGTTCGCCGGCATATGCCACGTTACGGGAACTTGAATAGCAGTGGACGCACTTCAGGTTGCACCGCCGCGTCACGTTCCACACCACCACAGGCTTCTTGTCGGTGGAAAACTGGAGCAGGTGCGAAGGCAGGCTCTTTGAATCGGAACCGTAGCGAAGAACATCGGAGGGTTCCACGCCGCCGCAGTATAGCTTTGAAATGCCTATCATCGCATTTTTCTCAACCCTTCCTCGATGGCGGACACGAATCCCTTCATGTCGTAGGGGCCCTGCATTATGTCCACCCTCAGACCAGCCTTCCGGGCAGCCGCTTCAGTAACGGGACCTATGCAGGCGATGGCGACGGAAGAAGGTATCTGCTCGATTCCTCCTATGATTTCAATACAGTGTTTCACCGTTGACGGACTGGTGAAGGTCAGCACATCAACGCGGCCTTCATTCATGAGGCTGGTCAGCTCAGATCCATCCCGGCCGGAACCTTCTGTACGGTAGACGGTAATCACGTCCACCGAGGCTCCACGGGAGGCAAGCTCACCGGGAATAACGTCTCGGGCCGTTTCCGCCCTGGGCAGCAGTATCTTGGCCCCCTTCAGGTTCACTCCCTCGAATGCCTTCACCACCCCCTCGGAGATGTACTCGTCGGGAACGATGTCCACCCTGATACCCATGGCCTCGATTGCCGCGGCCGTAGCCGGGCCTATGGTGGCGACGCGAAGGCCCTTCAGTTCCCTCAGATCTTTCCCGAGGAATCGAAGGCGCTCAAAAAAGAAACGGACGCTGTTGGCGCTGGTGAATATTATCCACTGGTAGGTGCTGATGGCGGCTATGGCTTCGTCCAGCCTGTCTGGATTTTCGTTTGGGACTATTGAAATGACGGGAAAAATGGTAACCCTTGCGCCTTTTTCCCTGAGCATGCCTGCAAACTCACGTGCCTGACCCTCGGGACGGGTTATAACTATGCCCTTGCCGAAGAGTGGCTTCTTTTCGAACCAGGCAAGCTTGTCCCTAAGCCCCACTACTTCGCCTGCAACGAAGATTGCCGGAGGAGTCATGCCCCGCTCGCGGGCAAGTGAGGCTATGGTTCCCAGGGTTCCCTCCAGGCTCTCCTGGTCAGCCGTGGTTCCCCAGCGGATGAGTATGGCCGGCGTTTCCGGATCTTTTCCGTGCTCCATAAGCTTTTCCGTGATTGTGGGGAGGTTTTTCACGCCCATGAGAAAAACGAGCGTTTCCAGGGGCGCGAGGTGTTCCCAGTGAAGCCTGCTTTCTGGCTTCGTCGGGTCTTCGTGGCCAGTGACGAAGGCAACCGTGGATGTAAACTCCCGCTGTGTGAGGGGAATGCCGGCATAGGCTGGAACGGCCACGGCCGAACTGATGCCCGGGATTATCTCGAAGGGTATGCCATGCTCTGCAAGTATCAGGGCCTCCTCGCCTCCGCGGCCGAATATGAATGGATCCCCGCCTTTGAGACGGGCCACTACCCGCCCCTCCATGGCCTCCTGAACCAGGACGCGATTGATCTCGTCCTGGGAAAGCGAGTGGTCCCCGCCCTGTTTTCCCACGTAAATAAGGCGTGCTTCCGCCGGCGCATGGTTAAGTATTTCCCTGCTGACGAGATAGTCGTAGACCACCACCTGCGCCCGGGACAGGCATTCGACAGCCCGGAGCGTTACAAGTCCGGGGTCTCCCGGTCCGCCCCCGATGATATAGACTTTACCCTGCTTCTGCATCAATGCTTCCTTAATCGCCGGCATTGCCGTCGGAACTCGAGGTTCTCTTTTACATTGGTCGATGTTGCCTTTTTAATATAGTAAGCTTTTCCTTACTATCAAACCGGCGCCACCTCTGCCTAAACAAAAAAAGATTTACAATCGCCCCTGAAGGATCGAAAGCCTGTCATTTACAATTCCATCAACAGGCGCTGTATTCAATTTCAAGAACCTCTCTTCCGCCACGGGCAAGGATCGCCTCCGCCACTGCCCGGCCAAGGACCGCGCCGTCGTGTCGGCCTCCGCGCATTGTTTCGCTGATCAGAATCCGCCCATCGGGTGTTCCAACCATGCCGCTTATCTGCAGTGATTCTCCATGGACACGCGCGTGCCCCGCGATGGGAACCTGGCACCCGCCTCCGAGGCGGTGTAGAAAAGCCCGTTCCGCTAAAATTTCAATCACCGTATCGGCATGGTTGAGAGAGGACACAAGCTCCCTTATTTCCCCATCATCACTTCGAATCTCGATGCCCAGGACCCCCTGCCCCGCTGCCGGAAGAATAACCTCTTCCGAGAGAAACTGGGACACTTCCGCGATCCACCCCATGCGTCTCAATCCCGCCGCGGCCAGCATAATCCCGTGGAGACCCTCCGGTTCGATCTTTCCGATTCTCGTTTTCAGGTTTCCCCTTATGGGAACAATTTCCAGGTCAGGCATGATATTCAGCAGCTGCATCCGGCGGCGAAGTGATCCCGTTCCTATCCTGGCAGCGCGGGGAAGCTCCTCCAACTTCAGACGCCCCATCGTAACGAGAACATCCCTGGGATCTTCCCGGCGGGGATATGCCGCTATCTCAAGACCTTCAGGCAGCTCAACAGGAACATCCTTCATGCTGTGAACAGCCATGTCGATGGTTCCCTTCAAAAGTTCATCTTCGATCTCTTTAACGAATACACCCTTTCCTCCAAGCTCCACAATGGCCACGTCCTGCATCCTGTCGGCTCTTGTCTTTATGGGAACAATCTCGAAGTTCATATCAGGATGATGCTTCAGCAGGTCCGAAGCGATGGAGCGTGACTGCACGAGAGCCAGGTCGCTTCCCCGGGTTCCTATACGCAGTGTCCGCTTTATGGTTTTTTCTCCTTTTTTTTGCTTTGTTATGGCTGTTATTTCTTGGTTTCCTCAAGTCCGAAAAGGCGTCTCAGCGCGGCAATGTAGGAATGTCCGCCGCCGTTTTCGCACTCCTCCTTGAGGCTCTTTACCGGTTCGTGAAGGATTTTGTTCGTTACAGTCCGTATCAGCGTTTCTACGTTGTTCCGCTCTTCCTCCCCCATCCCGCTCATCCATGCCATGGACCTGTCAAGCTCTCCCCTGGTAATGGACTCTACCTTGCTCTTAAGGTCCACAATGGTTGGAACAACCTCCAGAGTCGCCTTCCAGCGGATGAAATTTATCACTTCTTCATCGATTATTCCTTCCGCCTTGCGGGCCTCCGCCAGGCGGCTTCTCATGTTCTCATCCACCACCTGCTGAAGGTCGTCGATATTGTAGAGATATACGTTGTCCATATCTCCCACGGAGGGGTCTATGTCCCTCGGCACGGCTATATCTATGAGAAAAAGAAGCCGGTTCCTTCTTCTTCTCAGGGCGGAAGCCACAAGAGAACGATCAATGATGTAGCCTGGCGACCCCGTGGAAGTGATAATGATGTCGGCTTCACCCAGAGCGTGGGGCAGTGAATCGAATCCCACTGCGGCGCCCCCGAATACTCCCGCCAGGGCCCGGGCGTTTTCAAGGGTTCTGTTAGCCACGGTAATTTTCGCCACACCGTTGTTTTTCAGGTGACGCGCCGCCAGCTCGGCCATCTCCCCCGCGCCAACGAGCAGCACAGATCTGCCTTCCAGGCTCCCGAGTATTTTCTTCGAAAGAGCCACGGCGGTATAACCAACGGAAACAGCGTTCTCGGCAATTCCAGTCTCCGTTCTCACGCGCTTGGCCACACGGAAGGTGTGGTGCAGGAGACGGTTCATGATGATCCCGGTTGCCTGTTTCTCGACGCATACACGGTAGGCGTCCTTAACCTGCCCAAGGATCTGGGGCTCTCCCATAACCATGGAATCAAGGCTCGAGGCTACACGAAATATATGACGCACCGCATCCTCGTCACGGTAGCGGTAGAGGCAGGCCTCCATTTCGTCAGGGGACAGATTTCCGTGGGAAAAAATGAATTCCCTGAGGCTATCCACGGCCCGGTCCACATCATCTACGTTCGCCAGTACCTCCACCCTGTTGCAGGTGGCCAGATAGAGTGCTTCCTTAACCTCGGGAATGCTCTTGACTTCCTCAATGGTCCTTCCCTGGTCCTCGCAGGCTATTGTGAGCCTTTCCCTCAGGGCCAGGGGGGCCGTTTTATGATTCATTCCCAGTATGACGATATTCATGATAACCGCTTAAAATGTGTGGATTGTGGTAAAAAACAGGTTCACCCCCACAAAGGCGAACAAAAGTATGGCGAAGGCTCCTATGGAAAGAAACGCCGCCCTCCTTCCCTTCCAGCCGATAACCAGCCGCTGGTGCAGCAGCAGCCCGCAGAGAAACCATGCCGCCAGAGTTGCTATTTGTTTGGGATCCCATGAAATATGGCTTCCCCAGGCGGTCCCGGCCCAGACCGACCCCGATATGATGCCCATGGTCAGGAACATGAAACCCCAGACAACTGAAAAATGATTTATACGGTCAAGATCTCCAAGGGAGGGGAGAACCCTGTATAGGCCGTGTATTTTCCTGCCGCGGATCAGGCTGTCCTGAACCAGGTACATGAGAGCCGAGCAGCAGGCAAGTGCAAATAAAGCTCCCCCGGTGAGGGATAAAAACACGTGGGCCGTAACCCAGTATGTTTTCAGGGACTGGTCAGCTTCGACAGTCCCCATCACGCCCGATGAAGAGGCGATGACCAGCGCCAGAGAAAGGGGCGTCACGAAAGCTCCAAGAACCCGCGTTTTGGTCCATATCTGGAAGGCCAGGTATATGGCTGTTATGGCCCAGGCAATAAAAGAAAGCGCCTCGGGAAGGTTGACGGCGGGGCTGTAACCGGATCCGAGCCAGCGAAGCGCTATAAACACCGTGTGCAGGGCAAAAGCTGATGTCAGCACCCATGCTGAAACCCTTGCCAGAGCAACCCGCCTGATGAGGAGTGAGCCAATAAAACCGGCTGTGCTCGCAAGGTAGACCGCAAGAGCGGCTTTAAAAAAAAGTATGTCCATCAACCATTACCATTATCAGTGTTTTCCGGCTTTTCAGGCTTTAAAAGGTCCGCCAGTTTTACTTTTTCACCGGTCAGGCCCAGGATAAGCTCTTCAGCCTCGACCCATCGACATTCATTTAGAAGTCCCAGAAGAGGCGAATCTACCAGCGATTCGAAGACAGCGCGGTTATGGTCGGAGGACTCGCCTTTCGCCAGTATCTTTGGCCGCAGTTCTCCCATGACGCGAAGCAGGTGACCGTATCCTTCGTCCAGGCCTGATTCCAGGCTTCCCCTTATTTTTCGAGCCAGGGCGGGACTTCGCCCCCCCGTCGAAACGGCCACAGTGAGATCCCCCTTCCGTAGAAGGGCGGGAAGTATAAAGTTGCAAAGTTCCGGACAGTCAACGATATTCACGAGACACCCGGCCGCCTGGGCGTCTATGTGTACACTTCTGTTAACCTCAGAGTCATCGGTTGCACCGATCACCAGAAAGGACTCTTCAAGATGTTCAGCGCGATAGTCATCATCAATATGGCTGATAAACCCATCATCCCTCATGCGGGCCAATTCCATGTCTATGGATCGCCCCACTACCGTAACCCGTGCTCCGCATTCAACAAGCCGGGCCGCCTTTCGTGCAGCAACTTCTCCGGCTCCGACAACAACGCATGGCTTGTTCTCGATATTCAGAAAAATAGGATAATAATGTGCCATTTTGCCGCCTTGGCTTTTCTGTAATTGGGTTTCGTTATCATGAAGACCGGCAAAACTCAAGCAGCTTGAATTATCGTGGGAAAAGGGCTATAAAAGGTCGAACCGTCCACGGAATATCAGATGGGGAGGAGGGATGTCAGTGGCCCACACCAAGGAATCCTGGATTGAAATTGTATTGCGAACACCCATGCAACTTACGGATCCTCTTGCCAACTTTCTGGAAGAACTTGGAACACAGGGTGTTTTTGAAGAGGAACCTATTCAGGATTCCTTTAATAATATCCCCGATCAGCCGCACGAAACAGACATAATAAAGGCTTACCTGCCGGACAATCCGGAAGTTAAAGACAAGCTCGCCTTACTTGACCGGTATATCGAGAGCCTTCAGGAGCTCTTTCCGCAACTGGGGAAACCGGCCTATTTGACGTCCATCATTGCTGATCCTGACTGGGCGGAACGATGGAAAAAGTATTTCAAACCTCTCAGAATCAGCAAAAATATAGTAATAAAGCCTACCTGGGAGCGCTACACCCCGAAGGGCGGAGAAATCGTCATCGACATAGATCCCGGAATGGCTTTCGGTACGGGCCAACACGCTTCAACGAGGCTGTGCGTCAACGCAATCGAGGATATCATGTTGAAAAAAAGGCCTTCTGAAGGATGGAATGTCCTCGATGTGGGCACGGGAACGGGAATTCTGGCAATGTGCTGCGTTAAGCTGGGGGCGGACCGCGTGACCGCCATTGACCTTGACCAGCAGGCCGTTGAAATAGCCACAGTGAACATCGCCATAAACGGGCTTGTCAAAAACATAGATATTTACAACCAGGACGCTTCAACCATGCGAGGAACATTCAACCTGATCGCGGCCAATCTAACCGCCCCTACACTTATAAATCTTCGCGACACCCTCGTGTCTATGATGTCTCCCGGCGGCTATCTTGTAGCATCGGGCATTACGGACATGTATGGAACTCATGTCGAAAAAATATTTGAAACCGGTGACATCCTGATCCATGAAAGAAACGAGGAAATGGAATGGGTCTGCATCACATTTAGAAAAAAGGATGTCTGAGGTGTCGATTCATCGTATTTACCGGCCTGGATTGACAGCCGGCGCTGGGCGAACGGAACTTGAAGACGAGGATTTCCACTACGTAAAAAACGTTCTGAGGCTTAAGCCCGGCAGTCTTCTTATGCTTTTTGACGGCGTCGGTAATGAATACACTGCTGTAATAGAAGGCTTTGAATCTTCGAAGGCGATTCTTTCCATCAAGCACTCAAAGCGGATCCTCTACGATTCACCGTCACTAACACTGGCACAGGCACTCCCCAAAGAAAGCAAGATGGACTTCATCGTTCAGAAAGCAACGGAACTTGGCGTCAGATACATTATTCCCTTTACCTCCTCACGTACAGTACCGAAACTCACGGCTGACAAGGCGGCAGCCAGGGTAACCCGTTGGCGGAAGATAGCCTCTGAAGCAGCTAAACAGTGCGGCGGCGCGATTGTCCCCAAGGTATCGGAGATAGTGAACTTTGAAGCCATGCTGGAAGAAGCCGCCCGCTCACCCCTCGCCCTTTTCTTCTGGGAGGAAGAAAAATCCCGGGGAATCAGGGATATCTTCAGCAATCCCTCCGGTCCTGAGATTTCTGGAGTATCCGTCGTAGTAGGCCCAGAGGGAGGCTTTTCGCGAAGCGAGACGGCAGCGGCCCGTGATCGAGACTTCACAACGGTACACCTCGGTCGACGCATTCTGAGAGTTGAAACAGCCGCGCTTGTCATACTTTCAATTATCCAGTACGAAATCGGCTCCATCGGATTGCCCCTGGAAAGGAAAGCAACTCAATGAGCACCTTTCGCTATGGTGGATTCTGGCGGCGTGCCCTGGCCATATGGATGGACGGGCTGGTTATCCAGTTCATTATGTTTCTTGCCTTCATGACCATGAAATACACCCTCCCTGATTCCATGGCTCCGGACATTGGAAGCTATCCGGCCTTTTTAACTGGGTACGTTTATCTCGCCGGCGGCGTACTGATGAACATGGCCTACTACACCATTTTCCATGGTATGGGCGGCCAGACGCCGGGGAAATGGGTCATGGGCGTAAAGGTCATTCGGGACACGGGTGAAGAGATGACATTGGGGTATGCCTTTCTCCGCTGGGTTGGATACCTGGTATCATACATCTTCTTTTTCCTTGGCTTTATCTGGGTCGCCTTTGACAGAAGAAAACAAGGCTGGCACGACAAAATAGCCGGTACCCTCGTGATCAGGACCCGGGGACAATACAGGGGAGGAGACAAAGCAGAAGGTTCACCTTCCGACGCATCTCGTCAGCATTTAAGTAGTTCTTCCTCCTGAAACCGCCTTACGGGAAACAGGGTAGAACCGGCATTCCAAAGCTTGTGACAGGGTGTTCCCAAAATTGAAAGTGCTTGACAAAGAAAGTGAGATCGGCTAAACATCAACCCCTCACAGGGTATTGTGATTCTTTCAAAGTGAGCTGAAAACTGAATAAAATGGGTCGGTAGCTCAGTCGGTAGAGCACCGGACTGAAAATCCGGGTGTCGGCAGTTCAACTCTGCCCTGACCCACCAGCAAAAACGAGGGGTTAGCAAAAATCGCTAGCCCCTCATTTTTTTCTTGATACCCCATAGCTACCCCACAAAAAAGCCCCCAGGGTTTCCAGGGGGCGAAGATATATCAATTTAACTTTCCACACATACCCAGTGTAAAAGTGCGAAAACGGCGGTGGTCCGGGTTTTCAGGACAGGAAACAGACATCAAAATTGGGAAGCTGTCTTATGTGCATTTGATGCCGCGATTCTGTTTACGATGATGTTGCTTTTATAGGAGTGGCCTCTATTTGAACTGGTAGTAATCACCTCAAGGGCACCTCACATTCGAGGCTTTAGAGGTGTAACACTGGTTCCTGGAACCTCCCGAATGCCGGGGATGGGGAGAAAATCAAAAGTCTAACGGAATAGACATTTTTAAAATAGTACCCTTGAAAAATCCCTGGAGATCCACGGCTATAACTGGATTCGTATCCTGGGCGAATAGCTGTACCCATATGTAATCCTTCATTAACTGTCGTAATCGATCCGCCCAGCCACTTCAGTAACCGGAAGGACCCCTATGTCCATCAGCTTGCCCTGTTCCCGATGGTCGCCATCAAGAAGATCCATCACGCGGGAATATATGTTTTCGATAAATACCTGCCCTTCGTGACTTGTTTTGCGAATGCCTGTTCGAAAACGCTTCCGGTCTTTCTCTGTCATTTTATTTATGAGGTTCTTTGTCGCAAAAATCGAACCGAATCGGGCCAGGCTCGAAAGACGTGATGCACTGTTGATGGTGTCCCCTAGAGCCGTGAACTCTATTCCCGTAGAGCCCCGGATAGTGCTGAAGTATTCATCGCCTTCGTTCAGTCCTATATTGAGATAGAGGTCGTTGAACCACTTTTTCCTGACCTTCCATTTCTGTGAAAATTCCGTCATCATCTCCTTAATCTCAAGGGCGCAGGAAAGGGCATTGACTAGATAATTGTTGTCGCTTTCCTTAAGAAAATAGTAAACCATTCCGTCGCCAGCGTGTTTTCCGTATATTCCGTAATACTTTCTGAACGTTCCTTCAAGTGTCTTCCACATATCGTTTACGACTTTAAAATATTCCTCCGGAGGCAACTCCGTGCATATGCGACATGAGTCCTGCAGATCGGCCACGAGGTAGTTGTGATAACCCAAAACTGACCAGCAAACGGGGTTAGTGATAACCCAAAATTGACCACCCTGAGCTAGGCTTCTTCCTTTTGCAGTGGTATTTGATTGATAGATTGCTGCAGGGGGAGGAGGA
>JAQUQY010000022.1 GCA_028715865.1 Syntrophales bacterium | reverse complement strand
GGATCCCCCATGGTGGGATCCTCTGGCATCCCGGCCTTTAATGTAACCATGGGGAAAATACTCCAGGTTTCCCAATTGAGATAATCAGGCCGATATAAGACAAACACGTAACCTGAAACATAGGAACCCGAGGAACTCCTGTTCATCAACAGGAACTTAAAGCGTATAGTGCCGTCCAGAGAGTCTCCAATGACCTCGAAATTGTCTATCACAAGATCACTCATGCCAATGCCGGATTCCGCTGTAAAGTGATAATCCTTTCCAGAATCGCTTTCATCGAGCGCCGTGACAAGAGCCCCTTCAAGTTCAACAACCTGTTGCGCCAGTTTTTTCTGCAGCCCGGCGCTGGCGTAATAGGATTTTTCAGCCAGAACCAGCCTGTGTTCCAGGTCCTTCCTAACCATGCCGTGTTCCACGTTAAGGCAATATAGATAAAGGGCGGCTATGGACACAATTCCGGCAAGTATTATTGCCGCTATCCTTAAAACGCTCCTTTTAATCTGAAAAGAAGCAAGGGGGCCGGCATCCGCTATGATAATGAGTGTCCATTTTTTATCTTTTTTTCTTGGCTTCACGCGAACACTTCCATTATCCCAGGGCTTAAAGAACCCGCCACTCTTCACGGCGAATTTTCCATCGGTCATTTACTTTTTTCAGATATAAGGTTTTAATTCCTACGTCGCTATGCCCCGAAGAACGATATTTCTGCATGAAAGAAACTTTCGCCTCATGCGATCCAGGAGTGATGTCCAGGTCACCGATTGTAACTGTAATGTCCCTGTTGATCCGGGCAACTCTTTTTTTATGGGCGATCCAGCGGCTGAGATTCATTCCTCCGCCGGTGAAATCGGGAGTATAGTAGGAAGCGTACTCCTTCATGTTCCCCGATTGCCAGCTGACCCTCCATCCCTCAATCATTTCTTCAACGCCGGCGTATATTCTGACCATGGTATCGATTATGGCCAACTGTTCGCCGAGCAGATCCGGCGACGCCGAATCTCGAAGGTGGTCTCCCGAGATGACCCACCTGTCTTGGTTCCTGCCAAGAAAAAGGATGCGGTGGCCTAGCGTCCAGGATCGGTCCCGGAAGGATAAAGCCTGGTCGAAGGTTATAACGGCGTGACGTTCATGGCGAAGTATGGATACGGCATCGACGCTGAAGGACGTCTCCAGATTATCCGATTCCCAGGACCTCAGACGATCGGTTATTTTATTGAGACTCGCCATGTCGATTAACTCCTCGCTCTCATACATGCGGGATAGTTCATCGAAGCGTCCCGCCTTCAAGGAATTTACCCACACTTCGAGGAATCCCTTCAATTCCTTTCTTGACGGGGGGATTGCGTCTTCGCTTACCCACTCCACGCGATTCAGAATAATAATGGGAGTCTTGTTAAGTTCTATGAAGCGCGACAACCGCATGATATCATCATTGGCCAGAACAACGCATCCGTTGGATTGAAACGGGCTAAGATTGGCGTCGGTTCCGTGAATCCAGATATTGTAACCCGTTCGCCCTTTCCTGTTGTCAATGAAGTTAGGATAGTTGAGATTGAATGCCAAGGGGCCGTAGATAGTGGAAAGCTCACGTTCGGTATAGCGTTCGGTGGCAAAATAAATACCCTCCGGCGTCCTGCCGTCGCCTGTCCTCTCCTTTGAACCGTCGTTCATTCCAGTCGAACAGGATGCCTTGAAATGCAGCTCCATCCCTTTATCGTTGCTATGGAACGCGTATATCTTCTGTCCGCTCTTATCAACAACAACGGCGTAATTCGAGGCGAGGGCAATGAGCGCTCCGGGCACGAGAATACCGTCCCGCTTTTCCGGAAACTCCGAAACATCTGCCCGTGCCCGGCAAGGCTCGAGCGTCATAAAAAACACGGCGTACAGTGCCGCCAATACAAAAGTTATGGATCGAAGTCTTAGCGCAAACATTTCTTTACACTCATTAATGTCCGGCTGCCTCGTCAACTTCGACACCTGAGGTCGGCTCCGGCAGCAATTACTTTTCGGGTACATTGAAAAACAACCATAAATGATACAGGCGATACCAGATACGTGTACTCCTGTCAATCAATCACGACCTTCGGCATGCCTCTCTTCCCTGCACGTTTTCGAGAACAGTACCAGGCTATCCCACTGAATTGTCAGCGTTTATTTCGCGGTGACGGCTTCCTACTTGCCGAAATGTTCCCTTGTCAACTCAATGTCTTCCCTTTCAACCCAGATACCCTTCCCTCCGGTGTCCACCGGAACTGTTTCTATAAGCCATCTAACAAGATCCCGCCATAAAGACGATATCTCGGTATCTGGAGGAAGACGAACCGAAGATGGCAATTCCAGCGTTATCAGCGGAATTCCCTTATTAACCCCGGCATAGTTACCCAGGGTACCCGGAAAGTTGCCCAGCCTTCGCAGGTCAAGGCTACCCAGAGACTCGGGGGGGGAGCCCGGACCATCGTAATCTACAAGTCCCAGTGGAGAATGAACTGATATGATGGCATGGGGTTCGAAATAATGTATCAGCTCTGAAAGAAAGGAAGCTTCCGGCTCGCTTGATGGATAATGTCCGGGATAGTAACGGGGATTTCTGTCTGCCACTTCAAACCATTGTTGATAACCCATCTCAAACCATAACGAAGAGGGCATATTCCGGTTAAGATCCACTCCACTGGCGTTTGTCCGGGTCGATCTCTCCTGCAGTAGCCCGTCCGGATTCAGCAGTGGAACAAATATCCAGTGGAAGAGACCGGAATGATGTATGTCCAGAATCTGCATCCACTTGAAGACAATACTGATGGACGAATATTCATCCCCATGTGTTCCGCCCACGACCAGAACCCTGGCCCGTGGCAAACGGCTTCCCAGTGGATGATACTCTTTCAGAAGTATAGGCTTCCCCTGAACGGAAAAAGCCCCAGATTCAACCAACCCCCCGCTGTTACAGTCCTCGAAGGAAACGCTCGCCAGTTTGCCCGATATTAAACGGCAGGTTTGCTTCAGACCGGCGCTGTCGGCTACGGCCTTGTTAGGAAGCAGAAACACAATCCAGCAGAGAATAAGGATTTTAAATGCGACGCCGGCAAAAACAGACAAATGTGAAAGCCTTATGGAATGCACTATTCGGAATTCTCCATCTGCTGTTCCTGTTTTTCACCCTTTCCCATTGCACATTGCCCATCGAAAATTCCCCCCTCCCCTATGACCAGCAGGGGGGTTTTCATTGATCCGGTGAATGACCCTGTTTCCGTAATTTCGGTTTTCTCCTTAATTTCCAGCTTGCCCCTTACGTTGCCGGAAATCTGTATACGGTCAACGGATATTGTGGCTTCTACAGAAGCGTCCTTTCCCACAATAAGCGTTCCAGATCCCCAGACTTCCCCCTTGAAAATGCCGTCAATTCGAACCGAGCCGCTTAGAATCAGCTTGCCGCCGAATTCCGTTTCCTTGCCAAGGAATGCCTTGATTTCATCGTCTCTTTTCCCCACGTCACCCCACTCCTTCCTCTCCTGTCAAAAAACCTTGAAGCAATCGGTCTCAGGTTCAGGCTTGATGACTTCGTAAAAAGGTTACCGGATGGCGTTGCCTCCGGCATAATAACCGGATGCTTCGTTGGGCTTCATCCTTCGTCACTGCGACGCACCATAAGTGCGACTCATTCCTCAGGATTCGCCCGCCTTGCCTGCGGAACTTTTACGAAGCCATCAGGCTTAACCTTAACGCACAATCCGTACCATTTTTAATCCGGTATGGATATCTCATTTTTTTGCGGCATTACTAAGACTGAAGTACGAAACGCCTCATACTCACATTCATTATCAAACCTACTGCCATCATGAGAACGACCATGCAGGAACCTCCGTAGCTCATGAAAGGCAGAGGAATGCCCACAACGGGAAGAATTCCCAGCACCATGCCAACATTGATGAAAACACCCCAGAATATGATCATGGTCATCCCGTAGGCCAAAAGAACGCCTGAAAATTCACGAGCCCGTCGGGCAACATGAAATCCCCAGAGAATAAGAGAAAAGAACAAAATGAGCAATATTAATACACCAAGAAAACCCCATTCTTCAGCAAAAACAGAAAAAACGAAATCAGTCTGCTGTTCGGGAAGAAATTTTAGCTGACTCTGGGTTCCCTTAAGATATCCCTTGCCCAGGAGACCTCCGGATCCTACTGCTATTATTGACTGAATTATGTGATAACCAGTTCCCAGCGGGTCCCGTTCCGGATTTAAAAACGTGACCAGTCGATTTTTCTGATAGTCTTTCATTATAAACCACAGGCCCGGCAGAACTGACATTCCGGCAATGGAAAGCTTGATGAAAGACCTCCTCTCTATTCCCGCGAAGAGAATAATAGAAATAAAGATAAGCACCAGGAAAAATGCAGTTCCCAAGTCAGGTTGCTTGAGTATCATAAATGCCGGAATCATCAAGATAATAAATGGTATCAAAAGGGCCGGGATCGTGAAGGAGGTCCCCACATTTCGATCATCGACATATTTTATCAGGGCAATAACCAACGTAAGTTTGACAAGCTCCGATGGCTGAAAGGAGAAACCTCCCACAGCCAGCCATCGCTGAGAACCGTGAGTCATATCGCCGTAAATCAAAACCGCCAGAAGAAGCAGGACGGAGATGCCGTATAAAATATAGCCGAACCTGATTATCAGTCTATAGTCAACGGCAAGGCACGCCAGCATGGCAACGAGGCCCAGACCGACCCAGTAAACCTGCTTTATCCAGGGGGCTGTTCCTCCGCCAACGCCTATCAGATTAGCCCCGGCACTGTAAAGGTTTGTTATTCCTATGGCACAGATCAGCAAAACCAGAACTGGCAGAACCCAATCGATATTGCTTAATCCCCGCCTGTCGATTTTCATGGTTGCTTCTCCATGCTCCCTTTATCAGAAAAAATTGCGTATGCGGGATCTTCAGGCCTGTTTTTCATGTACCAGTCCACCACTTTTTTTGCTATGGGAGCGGCTGCGGAGCCTCCATGACCCCCATGTTCAACAACGACCAACACGGTTATGCGTGGATCTTCACAGGGTACGGAACAGGCGAAAAGGGCGTGATCCCTGAACCGATAGGGAATCTCTGATTCTTTGCTTTTATCATCATCGGGCATTGATACCACCTGTGCCGTGCCGGTTTTTCCACATACATCACGTTCCTTCCTGTGCGCGGCCCGCCCCGTGCCCCGCGGCTCATTAACCACACCCCACATTGCACTGTTCAGAAGTTTGATGTGTTCCGCACTTAAAGGCAGGCGTCCGATCGGCTCAGCGGGGAAAGACTCTATCAAGTCTCCCTGGGGGGATTCAATACGATCAAGAATCCTCGGCTTATAGAGCATACCGCCGTTTGACAGTGAAGCGAACACCCTCACCAGTTGAAGAGGCGTAGCGCCTAGAAATCCCTGGCCGATTGAAACGGAAACCGTCTCCCCCTGCTGCCAAGGCTCCCGTAATTGCTGAAGCTTCCAGCCCCTTGTAGGAACAAGCCCTTCTTTCTCTCCCGCAATCTCTATTCCCGTCAGACTTCCCAACCCGAAGGCCCTTGCATACTCCGCGATTGTATCGACTCCCAATTGAAGCCCAAGGGTGTAAAAAAAGACATCGCAGGACTGCACAATTGCCTGCCTGAGATTAAGGGCTCCGTGGCCTTCTCTCCTCCAGCACCTGAAGGTTCGATCCCCGAATGGAAATGTTCCCCTGCAAACAATTGTATCTTCGGCTGATATAAGGCCCTGGTCCAGAGCTGCGGCTGCAACAACTAGTTTAAATAACGAGGCCGGCGGGTACAGGGATGCCACGGACCTGTTTTTGAATGGCGCCATCCTGTCGCTGCTGAATGCCTCCCAGTCCCTGAACTTAATGCCCCTGTTGAAAAGGTTCGGATCAAAAGAAGGCTTGCTGACCATGGCGAGGATCGAACCGTCGCGGGGATTCATGACAACAATCGAACCGGCATCCCCGTCGAAGGCTTCCCAGCACACCTGCTGAAGTTCTCCGTCGAGGGTAGTCACCACATTTGATCCCGGCACCGCGTCAACCATCGCCAGCACATTCAGTTTCTGTCCCGCCACATTGACTTCCACCTGCTCTCCGCCGCTTTTCCCCATCAGCAAGTGATCCACCGCCCTCTCGATCCCCGATTTTCCGATGATTGCACCGGGCCGATGGTCTCGGTACTGTGGATGTCTAAGTTCCGCGGGGCTTATTTCTCCAACATAGCCAAGCACATGAGCCATAACCGGTCCCATTGTATAGTTTCTAACGGGAACCACATCGACTACGATCCCTGGAAGCATTGCCGAACTTGCCTCAACCAGAGCGAGTTTTTCCCAGGCCACGTCTCTTTCCAGGCTTAAGGGAAGGAATCTTCTGCGTCCAAGATCAAGCGTCGGACTTCCGGCGTAAGACAGGTTTCTTCCTTCATAAAGCCTCTTGAGCTCGCTCACAACAAAAGCCGGGTCTTTGGCCTCACTTGGGATGATGGCTATATCGAAGGAGGCGATGTTATCAACTAGTATCATGCCGCGGGAATCAATAATCAGTCCGCGCAGAGGCCTTATTTCCTGGCTTCTTATACGGTTGTTCTCAGAACGCTCCCGCAACTCATCACCCTTTATCACCTGTAGATACCAGAGTCTTCCCCCGAGTATGGTAAAGGCAAAAAACATGATGAATCCTGCGACAATGAACCGCATTTTGAAATCTGAGGGGTCCTTTTTGTTGAGCTTACTGCTCCTGCTCGGCATGTAACACTTCCTCACAAATTCTGAAAACCGCGAAGAGCGGCTGAACGAGGCAGGCGATAAGGAGAGCCTGAAGCAGGACTGGACCTGCGCTTTCAATAGGGGGAATAATCCCTGTGGAATACCAGTACAGCAAGGTTATTAACACCCACTGGAATAAAGAGCATACAAACGCGAATGCCATAATGAAAAAAAACTCTTCTCCGTATACTCTGAAAGAAGCAACTTTTGCCGCAAGAAAGACAATCAAATAAAAGGATGTATAAAAAAAAGGAATGTTGCTGACCAATGCATCCAGGCATACCCCCATAATTACTACCGGCAATCCCCCCTTGAAAAAATCGAGGTTAAACCCGCAGTATATGACAAGCACCAGAGACAGTTCAATCCTTATAATGCCTGAAGATAGAGCATCCAGGAGCGTCACCTGCAAAATAATAAACACCAGGGCAAACGTGGGAAACAGAAAATGTCTGTTCATTTGAAGGTGGCTCCATCTGTAACCTCTCCGCGGTCGATCACGACCAGAACTTCTTCAATCCTGTCAATATTGGCCGCCGGCTGTACACGAATTTCCTGAAACAGGTTCTCGGGGCCTTTTATGACATTAGTAACCGTTCCCAGCACAAGGCCTTTGGGAAACAGTCCCGCGAGTCCGGAGGTAACAATAATATCACCCTCCTCTACCGGCTCGGCTCGGGTGACATACTTAAGGCTGCATTTAGAACCGTGGTGACCTTCCAGAATACCCCGCACCCTTGATCTTTGAACATAGGCATCGATTCGGCAGTTATAATCAGTAATCAGCAACACCTTAGAAGCGTTCCACGACATTTCCATCACTGTGCCCACCACCCCCTCGGATACAAGCACTGGTGATCCGATGCTGATGCCGTGGCGGCTTCCCCTATCTATCACCAAGGTTTTGAAAATAGAAGACCGGTCTCTCGCGATTACCCTGGCCGCCTGAGTCTTGAACGAAGAACTCTCCTGCAATCCCATAAGCAGGCGAAGACGATCGTACTCCAGTCGTGTTTCGCGGGCTATGTTCAAATCTCTGTCAAGCTCGGTCACACGACTCCTGAGTTCTCTGTTCTCCGCTTCCATCCCTACAAGGAAAACATATCTATGCCAAGCGTGCTGTATGGAGGTAACGGTCGTTACGATGGCCTTCTGAAGCGGAACCATCGTCTCGAATACCAGGCGCCTGAAGAGCCCTGTACTTTCTGATTTCCTTTGGGGAGCCGACAGGATGGCAATTGAGAGGAGAAGAGCAAGAACGAGCAAAAGAACCGTTTTCTTGTATTTTGTTAGCGAAATCATGCCGTACCCGGTATGCCCTTCGCAGAGCCCCTCGACGGAGGCGCGGGAATATAAAAAATGTCCCTTCCGATCAGAAGTGTCTCAACCCCGTTCAACATAATTTTTTCGCTAATCAACATTTATCAGGAGCGGCGTCTTAAAATACCATAATCACTTCACCGTGATTGAATCTTACACCCCATATCGATATTCAATAACTTTGTTAATGCAAGCCAATCCTGCACTACCGCCTCCGCCCGGTAAATTTATTCGCATTAAAGGCATCCTTATGGGTCATCACCTTGTTTCTGAGCTTCTTAATAGATTAGTCCCGCATAGAACGTGCCACAACATCCCAATTTTCAAATGCCTTCCCCGCGACATGATGCAAATGGTTTTTTATGTTAAAGTTGTATGGAAACCTCCCGCAGGAGATCAATTTCATCAAGAGCGATACCGGCTCCCCTGGCCACAGTGGAAAGCGGTTCATCTGTTATCGCTATAGGAAGGCCTGTTTCCTCCTTCAAAAGCACGTCGAGACCTCTCAGCAGTGCCCCGCCACCGGTAAGTACAATACCCCTGTCTACTATATCGCCCGCCAGTTCAGGTGGCGCGTTTTCCAGCGCGTTTCGTACCGCGTCCACTATCATGCCCACCGGTTCGGATATGGCCTCACGGATTTCATCAGAGCTTATTTCAATTATCTTGGGTATTCCCGATATAAGATCTCTTCCCCTGACGTCCACCGATCTAACTTCATCGTCGGGATAAGCGCATCCGATGGCCATCTTGATCGCCTCACCCGAACGCTCACCTATGAGGAGGCTGTACTTGCGCTTCAGGTACCGTACAATAGCCTCATCCATTTTATCGCCCGCTACCCGGACCGACTTGGAATAGACAATGCCCGCAAGGGAAATTACGGCAACCTCCGTTGTCCCACCGCCGATATCGACAATCATGGATCCCACGGCTTCCGTGATGGGCATTCCGGCCCCTATGGCCGCCGCCATGGGCTCTTCAATAAGATATACCTCCCTGGCTCCAGCTGATTCGGCTGTTTCTTTAACAGCCCTGCGCTCGACGGGTGTAATGCCTGAAGGAATCGAAATGATGATACGGGGTCTCACCAGTTTTTTCCTGTTGTGAACCCTGAGAATGAAATGATGGAGCATCGCCTCGGTAATCTCGAAATCAGCGATCACACCGTCTCTCATAGGTCGAATGGCAACGATATTGCCGGGCGTTCTTCCAAGCATCTTCTTTGCTTCCTCACCCACTGCAAGCACCTTCTTGACCCCGCGCGCATCGCGATGAACAGCCACTACGGACGGTTCGCTCAACACGACACCCTTTCCCTTCACACTGACAAGGGTGTTAGCAGTACCCAGGTCAATAGCCAGGTCATTGGAAAACAGGCCCAAAATGTAATCGAATATCAAGTTTTTACCCTCCTTAGGCGGATTCGCTGATTGATACCCTATACAGTATTTGAGAGTCGTAATCAATGAAAAAGCTGTTGCTTTTTAAAGGGTACTGTACTATCAGATGAACTTCTTGTCGGCGGCTTCGACATGCTTTGCCCTTCCGCTTTTTTATATTCGAAAAAGCAGGACTGATCGGCGGCTGTACCCGCCGCAAGAATTTTACCGGGAAGCTTCATGAAGAATACTCCATTTAACAATGAGGGGGACACCCGCTGAACCATGCTGGCCTTGATGAGAAAACATGCACGAAACTGGCTGATGAAAATAATTCTGGGAATCATAATTCTCGTATTTATATTTTATTTCGGCTCAATCGGGGGAGACCTGGAAAGGGAAAAGATAGCCTCCATTGACAGCAAGATCATAACGCATGACGATTTTCTGAAAGAATATCAGAACCTTATAAATTACTACCGTCAGCGATACGGAATGAATCTCACCGAGGACATCCTGAGAATACTTGATCCAAAGCAGCGGGCCTTCGACTCTCTTATAAACCAGGCGGTCATCCTCGCCAAGTCCGACGAAATGAAACTGGATGTGGGCGATAGTGAGGTACAACAGGTTATTTATTCGCATCCCGCCTTCCAGAGAGACGGCCTTTTCGATCCCGGCGTATATGAACACACCCTGCGGCTCCAAGGCATAAAACCCGAGGAATTCGAGGCCATGCAGAGAAGATCCCTTCGGATAGAAAAGCTGGAGCGCCTTATCAAGGAATCGGTCAAGGTATCCCATACGGAAGTATATGAAATATATAAGCTCCAGAACCAGGAGATAAACCTCTTTTTCGTTCGCCTCGATCCAAGTGCCTTCGAAAAACAGCTCGCTCCCTCGGAAGAAGACCTTGAACGATACCTGGCAGATCACGGCGAATCTTTTAGAATACCGAAAAAAGTGAAGCTCGAGCTTATTCGCTTTGCCGGATCGAAGTTTACCGACAATATATCCATAACAGATACAATGATAGAGGATTACTATTTCGGCAACCTTCACGAATTCAGTAAAACCCGGGAAGAAGGAAATGACAATGAGCCCTACCTGCCTCTCTCGGATGTGCGGGACGGAATAGAGGAAAAAATCCGGATTAACAGAGGGCTTGATGAAGCTTACCGGCACGCGAAGAATGCCCATGACGAAATATATCAGACTGAAGATTTTTCAGGATACGCCGAAAGGCATAATCTGACCATAGAAACAACGGAGTTCTTCTCCGAATCAGCACTCCCGGAGGAACTTCTGATGGTGAAAAACATTTCACGGTGGGCCTTCGAACTGAAGACAGGTGAAACCAGCCCTATCCTTTCCGACGACCGCGCCTACTACCTGGTAAGGCTCGTCGAGGAAAAACCTTCGGCCATACCGGCGCTCCCGGAAGCGAGAGAGTCCGTCGAGCGGCGGTGGCGTTCCGATGAATCGCTTAGAAAATCTCGTTTGAAGGCAGAAGAGCTGAATGAACTTATAATGGCAAAGGACGCCCCTTTTGAACACATTATCAGAAACCAGGGGCTTCTGTTGCGGGAAACGGGCTTTTTCATTGCCGGCCATGATATTCCCGGAATAGGATACTCGGAAGAGCTTTTCGAAACCCTCTTCGAGCTTTCCGAAAGAAATCCCATTGCCGGAAAGGTCTTTTTTATCGACGGAAGCTACTATTTGGTAAGACTCAAGGAACGCGGAACAATCGATGAAGAGGATTGGAGATCACAGAAAGAAGAATTGTTGAGCGTATATCTTAATCTTAAACAAAACCAGTTTTTTCAGTCATGGCTGGAAGAAGTCCGGAAATCCATGTCCGCCTCTGGCAGACTGGTGATCCACCGAACCATGGATGAAATTTAGAACTCCCCGCTTAATTCATGAAACGTTAAACTGATATAAGTAACTAGCGGCTTTCAAAGAGTGACTGAACCTTCTTGACGAGGGAAGCCCTCTGAACATTCGGAACATCTTCGGTAAAGGGAAACTCCAGGAGATAGAATATTTTATATGCCACGGAAGAGGTTTCGTACTCCCTTATCTCCGCGACGTGAATCGTATTCAGTACCACGAAATCAGATTCCGAAAAGAGTTCTGATTTGCCAAAGACTATCTCTATGGCCTCTTTAGCGTCGTTCTCATTTTCCAGGACCACGTCGATTCCTTCGGCTTTGCGAAGAGCCTGGATAATTTTTTCCCGCTCCACCCGTATTTTCATGGCAGGATCTTTCCCCTCTTTAACGTCGGCTATTAATCGGTTTATTTCAGAATAATCTCAAAATCGTTACAGGCCGGCGACAATCCCTTGAAAAGATTTTCAAATCACTCTATGTGATATCGCTTCAGTTTCTCAACGTAGGTGGTTCTGTTCAGGTTTAGTAGTTTAGCCGCCTTGTTCTTTACGCCCCCCGATTTCCGAAGAGCCTTGATCAGCAAGTCCTTTTCAAAGCCATCTATCACAGAGGTAATGTTCAGCCCTTCTTCCGGAATATGAATATTGGGCGACGTCATATCAGGACGAAAACCGGCAATACGGATTTTATCGGGCACATCGCTGTTATCAATTGTACCTTCGCCTTTCATAACCACCAGCATTTCTATAACATTCTGCAGCTCACGGACATTCCCGGGCCAATGATACCGTATCATGCATTCCATGGCCTTTTCTGAAAGGCCATCAACTTTTTTCTTCTTCGATTTTCTGAATGCTCCTATGAAATGATCAATAAGCAGGGGAATATCTTCTTTTCTCTCCCTCAGAGGCGGGATGTTCAGAGGAATTACGTTAATCCGGTAAAAGAGGTCCTCTCGAAAACGCTTTTCACCGACTGCCTTTTCCAGATCCTGGTTCGTAGCCGCTATAATCCGAACATCCGCATCTATGGTTTTCATGCCGCCGATTCTCTCAAACTGTTTCTCCTGAATCACCCTGAGCAGCTTAACCTGCAAGGAAGGACTCATGTCTCCGATTTCATCCAGAAAAATGGACCCTCCCTGGGCAAGCTCAAACCTTCCCGTCCTGCTGCGTATTGCGCCTGTGAAAGCCCCCTTTTCATGGCCGAACATCTCGCTCTCAAGTAATTCCTCCGGTATGGCGCCGCAATTGACCGTCACCAGCGGTTTAGTCTTTCTCTCACTGTTGAAGTGAAGAGCCCTGGCAACCAACTCCTTCCCGGTACCGCTCTCACCATAACTAATAACGGTGCTGTCCGTTTCGGCAACCTTTCCGATTGCCTCGAAAACCATCTTCATGGAATA
>JAQUQY010000021.1 GCA_028715865.1 Syntrophales bacterium | reverse complement strand
GATCCTGCCATGGATCGTGGCGGCTGTCTTCATACTGCTCTTGATCTGGGGTCTGCAGCCCTGGTAATGCTCTACAGGGAGTTGCATGCCCGTAACTGAAACCCGAAGAAGCCGGGAAAGGACGTTGTCCTTCCCCGGCTGTCTTCCTTAAAAACCCCGGAATCCCCGACAAATGACCAGTCGGGCGAAACGCGAAGGGCCGCAGTCTTAAATTAAGTGACTACGTAATTCTGGTTGTTAATAAAAAAGACAGGCGGCGTGATAAGGAAACTGAGAAAATGGGCTATTTTGAAGCATTGTTGCGGGTCCTGAAAATTGATGAATCCGTTTATCCGGAGATAACCTCCAAGGGGCTACCTGTTTGGTACTCCACTATCAATGTCGCCATCCTGGGACTGGTGTACGGTTTTTCTTCCCTTTATTTCCACTCCGAAGCGGGCGCTCTCATAAGTGATTTTGCCGATCCAACGGGAGCCGTAATTGTCAAAGCTATCATAGTGTCAACGGGAGTCATTATCGCTTTTTTCGTCCACATGGGCGGTTCATTTCTTTTCTGGGCTTTCTGCCGCGCCCTTGGCGGGTGGAAGACAAGATTTCTTCCCACTTACTTCACCTTGGGCGTAGCCTCCGCGCCACTTTGGACAGCGGCTCCGGGCATGGCCGCCCTTCACGCGGGAGGCGGCGGCCACGGAGTTTACCTTTACCTTTCCGTTACCGGGCTGTACGCGTTTTCCTCCCTATTCGTGGCGGCGAAGAGCACCTTTGGCTTTTCCTATAGTAGAATGTTTCTGGCCGTGGCCATGATGCTTATTTTTACCGTAAGCTTTCTCCTGCTGTGGGGTTGGTGAGCCATAGGTCAATTCGTTGGATCGTCTCAGAGGCTTATAATTCCTTCAGATTCCAGTCCCGCGATATTGTCCGCGGTGTAACCCATTTCGCGCAGAATTTCTCCTGTCTGTTCCCCTGGAGAGGGCGGGTGTCTTGTCCACCGGGGCTGATCCCGGGAAAACTTGACAGGAAAGCCCTGTTGGCAGATTTCGCCGTCCAGGGGGTGGCGGGCTCTGAACCATAGTTTCCGGTGTTTAACCTGGGGGTCCCCAAGGGCTTCCTCAAGTGAATTTACCGGCGATACGCGGGTATTATGCCTCGAAAAAATGTCCAGCCACTCCTCTCTCGTTTTCTGCCGCAATAATTGCCCGACCTCGGATATTAGCTTTTCCTGCCTCAGGCCCGTGGCGAACTGGTCTGCTATTAGATCCTCCCTTTCTATGGCGTGGCAGAACCCCTGCCAGAATTTCTTCTCCAGGCAGCCAAGGGCGAGGTATTTTCCGTCGCCCGTCTCATAGACATTAGAGAAGGCGAATCCGCCTCCAACGAAGCTGTCCCCCCGTCTTGGCATAATGCCTGTAGCCATGTAGGCGGACATGACCAGCCCCAGAAAGGGGGTCAGGCTGTCGAGGAGAGACGCGTCTATATGGATGCCCTGCCCGGTGCGCTCGCGCAGTAAAAGTGCGGATAGAATTCCGATAACCGCGTTGAGGCCGCCTCCGACACCGGCAACCTGAATGCCCGGGATCGCAGGGGGGCCGTTTTTTTGTCCCGTCAGATCGAGAATGCCCGAAAGGGCCAGCAGGTTTATATCGTGGGAGGGATTGTCCCGGTAGGGTCCATCCTGTCCAAATCCTGTAATAGAACAGTGAACAATACGCGGATTTATATCCTTCAGAGCGGCGTGGCCCAGGCCAATGCGTTCCATTCCTCCCGGGCGGAAGGAGTCGATTAAAACGTCGGTTCCGGGAATCATCTTTAAAAAAATGTCCATGCCGGCCGGCTTCTGAAGGTCCAGGGACATGGAGCGCTTGTTCCGGCCGACGATATGAAAAGAGCTGCCCATGGTTTTCACGAGCGGGGGAATCGTGCGCAACCCGTCAGGCGCTCCCGGTTTCTCTATCTTGATGACATCGGCGCCGAGATCTCCCAGCATCTGGCCGCATAGAGAGCCGGGCAGCAACGAAGACAGGTCAATAACCCTTACACCCTCCAAAGGCAAGGTCATGGCAGTACTCCCGAATTGATATTTTATCGCGATCAGGAACTTTGTCATTATCAGGGGAGCAGTGCAAGCTAAAAAACGAGCGAAGATGACAGGGGACTTGAGACAATCGGTGCGGCGTGATATTAGGGTGCCTCAGGCCTAAAAGGAGGCCTGCGCAGCTTTTAAAAAGGAGGCGCTGGTATGACGATGCTGCAGTTGAAGTCCTGTCCCAAGGTTTACATAATGGAAACCCATCGCTCCAGGGAGCCGTCCGATACGCTGCGTTTCATCGAAAGCATTAGAGATAAAGCGGGGATGCAATCATTCCTTGACGCCACAAGCCTGGATCGCCTCGGCCTTCCGGTCTTCACATGCTGGCGAATCCGGCCGGATAAATCTAAAACATGGCATACGGGGAAGGGTTTAACGGCCATTCAGGCTCAAGTTTCGCTCACCGTGGAAGCAATAGAGCGTTACTGTTCCGAATTCAGGGACGAGTATTCAGGCAGGCTCATTCGGGACAGCTACAAAAACCTCAGGAAAAAGAGCTTGGCTGTTCTGGACCCCCATGACCTTATCCTGCCCGGTTTCAGCCGATACTCGCACGATGATGTTCTGCACTGGGTCAAAGGATATGACCTGATCGGCGGCGAAGAGATTTTCACGCCCGCCTGCACCGTTTATCACCCCTTCACGCTGGACGATATGCCGCCGATACACACCCATACGGATGGAATCGCCGCCGGCAACACTATTGAGGAGGCCCTTTTCCACGCGCTCATGGAGGTCATCGAAAGGGACGCCTGGAGCATAGTAAAATTCTCCCGCCATGCCTGCGATGCAGTGACCATAGAAAATCGTCCTGAAAATAGTTTCCTCCTGGACATTGTGGGAAGATTTAATGAAGCAGACATCGAAATCGTAGCAAAGGATATAACCTCGGACATGGGGATTCCCGTGATCGCTGTGTTTTCCCAGGACCTGGCAGAGGAGGACATGATTCCCATCGATGGTTTCGGCGCGCACCTCGACCCCAAAGTGGCAATGGCGAGGGCCCTGACCGAAACGGCGGCGACCCGCGCCCTGTTTATTCAAAAATACGGCTTCGAGGGACTCCGGGAAAATCTCACGGCAGGTTACTTTACGGAAGAAGGCACGGAAGAGGATTTCCGTTTTTTCGCGCATGCCGAAAAGACGCTCGAGGAAATGGAAGTCGGCTATAATGAAGACCTGCTGGAGGACATCAACAAGACCACGGACATTCTCAGTTCCCACGGCTACGAACGGTTGATAGCCGTTGATCTCACGAGGCCTGACATCGGAGTTCCAACCCTGCGGGTGATCGTTCCGGGGATGGAAGCATTTTGTTATGACAAGACAAGAAAGGGTCCCCGGTTGTTTAGCGACCCGACCTGAAGGGATATATCGTGCTTGAGGAACAGGAAATCAGGGAAAGAGCCGAATACTGCTACCTGGTGTTTATGCAGTTGAGCTGCCTGCGTGACAACATGCATGCCACGCCGGAAAGATATCTGGATTACCTTAAAGGCTCGACGCTGCGCCTGGCTGAAGATGATTTTATCAGGTCCCTCGTTGAGGAAGAGCTCAGAATGGGCAGCCATGACGGGGGACTGGGCTACCTTATCACGCTTTTTGAAGGATTTGCCCATGCCTACAGTGAAGTGATTCAAATTCCCCTGGAAGAAATCAGGAACGGACTTCCCCTTGGTCTTCGGGATAAACTGGCTTCAGAAATGGATAGAAAATTGCGAAAAATCAGGAAAAAAGCGCGATCATGAAATCAGGAGGCTTTGACCATGCTTTTTTTCTTGACAGCTCAGGCAGGATTAACTATAAGCCACTTTAGTTAAATAGCGTCTGGCGCAAGATTCCTTATCGGAAATCGTTGCCAATCTCCATAGCCGACTACCAATGTTGATAAAGGGGGCGGCATAGCAGCCGCCCTCTCACATTAATCTGATCAATCTAAGGCAAGTGGTCATTACCGGACCCAGTTCGATTGCAGGCATGATGCGACAATATTTATCTCTCACCGAACCGGCAGAATCAAATTTGTACCAATTCGCTTCATACCTACTATTTGACCTTTTTTGCATTAACAGTGTAAGTCCTGGTGAATCTTCAGCCTCCGCGGGCGAGGGCAAATTGTCGCCGTCGTGACCTAAGGCCACATGGGAGCCCTGCGCGAGGGCAAGGTTTTGATCATGTCATCATGAACCATTATATAGAAGCGTGATGATACTTTAAGGACATTGTGCTTAGAAAAAGTGAAAGGGGGTGACAAGGGCGCGGGTAATATAGTTTCCTTATTGTATTTAGGGGGTTATAAAACTTTTAAAGGAGGTAATTATGCCAAGAATTCGTTCAAAGGTTAAAAAAGCCGAAATCATGACCCTGGAAGGTGCCGTAAAGAAGTACATGCATGACGGAATCCAGGTCGCCTTCAGCGGGTTCACCGGTTTCAACAGGAACCCCTTTGCCTTTGCCTGGGAAACGGCCCGGCAGGGAATGAAGAACATTCACGTAATAGACCGCCACGGCAGCCAGTGCACCTGGCTTCTGAACGCAGTAGAGGCAATCAGCGTCTATGAAACGAACTGGATGGGCTGGGGTGAGATGGCAGGGAAGATTGATTTCAACCTTGACCGTAACTACAAAAAAGGGTCGCTGATTCTTGAGGATTATTCACACGGCGCCATGGCCATGCGCTTCCTCGCGGGAGCTGTCGGTTCGCCCTTCATTGCCTATAGCGCTCCGCTGGGATCTGACCTCTACAATGTCGAGTATGACGCTCTCGGAAAAGCTGGAAAAAGGGACGGCAGTGACCCGAGAATTCCAAAGAAGAAATTTATACAGACTGAAGAACCCTTCTGGGGCGACGGCCAGACGATCATGCTGCCCGCCGCGCGGCCTGAGCTGGCCGTTATCCACGTAGCCCAGGTAGGCGAGAAGGGGACCGCCAAGTGGCGAGGCGTCGGAACCATAGACAAGGAGATTTCCTTCGCCTGCGACAAAGTGGTCATACTCGCCGAAGAAATAGTGCCTGAGGCCGAGATGAGGAAAGTTCCCGAAAGCAACCAGATTCCATTCTTTACGGTTGATGCCATTGTTGAATGTCCCTGGGGCGCTTTCCCGAGTTCCGTTCCCTTCTACTACGACTACGACGCGCCCTTCATGAGGATAATGGACGCCGCATCCCGAAATCCGGATGATTTGAAGAAGTGGCTCGACGAATGGGTTTATGGTCCGGAAAACTGGGAGGCCTTTGTCATTAAGCTTGGAGCCAAAAGACTTTTGGACCTCAAGGCGGACAGTACCACCGGTTACAGCACGCGCATGATGAGAGGCAAGAAACCGGCTCCCAGGATGAAGATGCCCTTGTCCGTGATAAGAAGCGGCTACTAATGAAAGGGGGGAAAATAACATGGCTAAAACTATAGACGAATTGATAGAAATAATAGACAAGATTCCTAACGAACCGGCCACCAATGGCGAGTTCATTCTGCCCGAACTTATGGCCATCGCCATTGCCCATGAAGTGCGTAATGACGACATCGTCTTTGCCGGAACGGGGCTTCCCATGGTGGGAATTATGGCGGCCAATATGCTTAACGCGCCAAACGCGACTCTTATTTACGAGTCAGGCATCTGCGACGGCAAAACCATGCATGTTCCCATGTCGGTCTGCGATCAGAGGGCTGCTAACATGAGTTCCACCCTTGGCGGGCTGGTTGACACCTTCGGGTATTACCTGCAGCAGGGATTCGTGACTCTCGGGTTCCTCGGCGGCGCCGCCATAGACCAGTACGGAGGGGTCAACGTGACCTCCATAGGCGACTATTTCAATCCGTCCCACCGCTTCACGGGTTCCGGCGGCAACTCCGATATCGGGACCATGTCTCATCGGGTGGCCTATATAATTCTCCAGGAAAAGAGAAGATTCCTCGAGAGGAACGATTATACCACAACGCCGGGATGGTGGTGTTGGGACTTCAAGGCCGACGGCACAAAGGAATGGAAGCCCAAGAAAGAAGTGTGGAAGGACACCGCATACGCAGACAACGGACCTGTCGCGGTCGTGACCAATATGGGTGTCTATCGTTTCGATGATAATGGAATCATCTACCTCGAAACGTGCCATCCGGGAGTTAGCGTGGAGCAGATCCAGGATAACTGCGGGTTCGCACTGAATATCTCCAATGTCAAAGGCGAAACCCCCAAACCCACTTACAGGGAACTGTTCGTTCTTCGGGAATTCGTGGATGCGGAATTGATCTTCCTGCCCGCGAAAACGGAGTATCCTCCGCATATTCAGGAGATCATCGACAAGTAACCATATTTTCATTTCGAAAGAGGGGAGCATGTTCGTTCCCCTCTTTCGAATTCTTTTGCACGCTTGCCTTCAGCCTGAATCCAGCCGCGGGATTCAGGCTGAAGGCAAGCGGTTAAAAGGCTTCGGGCCGGTTCAAGCGGCCTTTTGCCACAATCCTATAAACAATGTGAGGTGGGTGACATGAATTTAGACTTGACAGAAGACCAAAAAATGATTCAGGACACTGCAAGAAACTTTGCCAAAAGCGAGCTGGAGCCCGTCGCCGCAGCGATGGATGAAAAGGAAGACAGGGAAACTTTTCTTAAGAACCTGAAGAAGCTGGCGGAACTCGGCTTGATGGGAATCAACGTCAAGGCAGATTACGGCGGCTCGGAAGCCGGCGTAATCGCCTTCAGTATCGCCGTTACAGAAATCGCTCGGGCCTGCGCCTCCACGGCCGTCACAATGTCGGTTAATAACATGGTATGTGAAGTTATTCAGGCCATTGGTTCGGAGGAGCAGAAACACAAGTACATTTCCAAGATCTGTTCAGGGGAATACTACGCTGGAGGCTTCGGACTGACTGAAACCACGGCCGGTTCAGATCCAGCCGGCATGCGGTGCACGGCCGTGATGGACGGCGATGAATGGGTTCTCAACGGAAACAAGATGTTCATAACGAGCGCTGAATACGCGGGCGTAAACGTCGTATGGGCAGTGACGGACAAGGAAGCGAAAAAGGGCAGGGGAATCTCCACATTCCTGGTTGAAAACGGAACCAAGGGATTCACCGTGGGCCGGGCTGAGCACAAGATGGGGCAGCACGCGTCGGCAACGAATGAGTTGATATTTGAAGACTGCCGCATTCCCAAGGATGCCATGATGGGCAAGCCAAACGACGGTTTCCGCATCGCCACTGGTGAACTCGCGGGCGGGCGCATCGGGATCGGGTCCCTGGGCTTGGGCTGCGGGCTTGCCGCGATAGACTATGCCACGAAATACGCAAAGGAAAGAAAGCAGTTTGACCAGCCTATTACGAATTTCCAGGCAATTCAGTGGATGATCGCCGAGTCTCACACGGAGCTTGAGGCCGCCCGTCTACTGCTCATGAACGCCGCCTACAACAAGGAACTGGGCCGCCCCTTCGCAAAGCAGGCTTCCATGGCGAAATATTACGCGACGGAAGCCGCCGAGCGCGCCTGCTACAACGCTATCCAGATGCTCGGGGGCTATGGCTACACCAAGGAATATCCTGTTGAACGATTCGCCCGCGACGTTCGCATCACCTCCATCTATGAGGGTACGAACCAGATTCAAAGGCTGATTATCGCCAGGGAAATCCTGAGCGCCCTGGGATAATATGTAATGTCCTCGCTTCTGATCTTAATGGCGGGGGCAAAAGCTGTAATCAGATGCAAAAAAACCCCTTGCACATGAAGGAGCAAGGGGTTTTTCTTGTTTCCTTGATCGAGGGTCGCCATAATGCTATCGTGATCACGTTTGTTAACATGGCTGGCTTTTGGGATTAATCAAGGACTCGTGGGGAATCATGCAAGCCATAGCCAAGATCGCTTGTTGTTATGAATAAAGTCTATCTAAGGATTCTACTGTGGGGTAGGGCGGTTGGAAGTGAACCCGGGAAAGGATAATCTTTTGATATTGGGCGTGACTGGCGGTATTGCCACGGGAAAAACCACCGTGGTGAATATGCTAAAAGAAAAGGGCGCCCATGTTATCGATTTCGATCTTCTGGCCAGGCGGGTGGTTGAGCCGGGCAAGCCGGCCTGGAGGAGTATAGTGTCTTTTTTCGGTGAGCAGGTTCTCCGGGAAGACCGTAGCCTCGACAGAAAAAAACTTGCGGACATTGTCTTCGGGGACCCGGAGAAGCGAAAGAAGCTCGAGGAAATGACGCATCCCGAGATTTACGGGGAATTTGTCCGGGAATTGAATGAAATCGAGGCTCTCGATCCTGGCGCCATCATCCTTGCGGACGTTCCCCTGCTGATCGAGTCAAATCTTCAGCATATGTTTGAAAAGCTCATGGTGGTCTATGTTCCGGAAGAAATGCAGATTGACCGACTGATGGCGCGGGATGGCATCAGCAGGGACGAGGCATTGCTCCGGCTGAAATCCCAGCTTTCCATAGACGATAAAGTGGCCCTGGCGGACTTCGTGGTCCGCAATGAGGGAAGCCTGGCGGGAACACGCGGGCAGGTTGATGATCTATGGGAGAAGCTCATCGATCTCAGGAAAGAATAAGATCGGACATGACGAAGCCGGGGACGGGGAAGGCCGCCCTGTTGGAGCTTTCTGTAATGAGGGACATCGGGATTCAAGAATTCGATCCTCTGCGAAGGATTAAAGGCATACAGGAAAAACTGTCGCCTATCGGTGTTGACGCCATATTGTTAAACTACTCCAGGTCCGTCTATTACTTTTCAGGAACCGCCCAACCCGCTTTCCTTCTGGTCTCGCCTCTGGATTATCAGCTGCTGATCGGCAAGGGAATCGAGCATGCTTTCAGGGAAACCTGGCTTCCAGCTGATAAGTTGAGCCCCTCGGGACTGGGGGGGGTGGTTGATGTTCTCAATCAGTGGGGTCTTGGCGGGGGAGTTCTCGGGATGGAGCTGGATGTTATTCCAGCGGCTCTTTATTTCAGAATCGCCTCCATGCTCCCGGGATTCAGGATAGAAGACGTGGCCAGGACAGTCCTTGAGCAGAGAAAAATAAAGGACAGGCATGAACTGGACTGTCTGCGTGAAGCTGGACGCATAGTGCACGCCGGGCATGAAAGGGTAATGGAGGTGCTCCGGGATGGAATGACGGAGGTGGAGCTGTCCGCCGAGGTTGAAGACGCCCACCGCCGTGCCGGTCACGAAGGCCAGTACTTCGTTCGCCAGTGGGATTTTTTCATGGGCCGCGGTGTGCTCGCTTCAGGAGAAAACCTGTCGAGCATCGCCGGAAAGGTTCAGTCCATAAGCGGCTCGGGCATGAGCGCCGCTGTACCGCTTGGAGCGTCTGAGCATGTGATAAGAAAAGGCGACATGGTTGTCGTGGACATTCCAACGCTCTACAGGGGCTATCACAGTGATCAGAGCCGGACCTATGTTGTTGGCAAGGCGTCATCTTCCTGCCGCGAGCTTTATCAGGGCATGATGGAAATAGCGGACCGCGCAATCGGATGCCTGAAGCCCGGAGTAACCTGCAACGATGTCTATGAGATGACATTTTCAGTGGCCCGTGAAATCGGCATGGAGCCTTTCTATCTCCGGCTGGGAGGAAATCCTGAGCCGCTTTTTTTCGTGGGTCATGGTGTGGGGCTTGAAGTAAATGAACTGCCCCTACTTAGCAAGGGCAACAACGATGTGATTCGGGCGGGTACGGTGGTTACGCTGGAAATGGAAATGTGGAAATCAGAGAAGGAGGTTGTCAAGGTGGAAGACACGATCGCGATACATGGCGGAGGCGCCGAACTCCTGACGATCTCTCCCAGGGAGCTGCACGAAGTCTGAAAGGCCTTATCCTTCAGGGATTATCAGGGAGTTGACTTTTCCCAGGCGCGGAATCTGTATGATTCTAAGGCTTTTGACAGCTCTTCGGCTATCTGCTATAAGCGTCAATCATTGCAGGCCATGCAGTGCAGCCGAAACTTCGGCTTTGAGGATGTCGTCCCTCGGTTAAATCATGGGCATCGAGTCCAATTATCGCCGAATTAAAAGGTACAACACAGTACAAGTCGTCTTAAAATTCCTGGAGAGGAGAAGCGCATGAAATTCTCGAAAAAGGGAGACAAGGGGGAAACCAGTTTGCTCGGCGGCCAGCGTGTTCCGAAATTCGATCCGAGGCCGGACACTTACGGGACCCTCGACGAAGCAAGCTCAGTGCTTGGAGTTGCCAGGGCGGCGACGAAGAGCGATCGCATCAAAGATATCATACTGGGAATCCAGAAAGACCTGCTGACGCTTGGCGCCGTGCTGTCGACGCTGCCGGAGGATCTGGAGAAGTTGAAAATCGGTATCGGCGAGACTGAAGTTTCGCGCATTGAGGCACTCATAGACGACCTGCAAAAGGATGTAACACTCAAAAATGAGTTTATCTATCCGGGTTCAACCATGGTTTCGGCTCAGATAGACGTAGGGCGAACCGTCATCAGGAGGGCGGAAAGGAAGGCGGCCAGGCTCAAGGCGGACGGTCTGCTGGACAACGAGTACATTCACCAGTACCTGAACCGCCTTGCGGACATGCTCTTCACTCTGGCACGATACGAAGAGCAGAACGGGTAAAAGGGCCGAATCCGGCTGTATGAATTGTTACGTTCCCTTCAAATAAAAAAATGATTACACGGCGCCGGGAAGGGGCACGCGGGATTCACAGGGTACGCCGGTCTGGCAAAGGCCGCAGCCGTAGCTTGCTATTCCGTAACGTTCCTTTGAGTAATCAGCTATAACATCGAAGAGGTAATTCCGGCACTTGAGCTTGTCATGCCCGTCCTTGCTAAGAGCGCCCACGGGGCAGCGCGGTATGCATTTCCCGCATTTTCCATTGTGGGAATAAAACAGGCACCACGCGCGATGGTCATTGTAGGGCCGCGGAGTCGCCTCTATGTTAATCTCCGCAACCACTGAGCCGCAGCGCATCGCTTTTCCCTTGGGAGTGATAAGGCCGTCGCAGAGACTGAAGGTACCCAGTCCGGCGGCGTAGGCGGCGTGACGGTTTGACCAGTTCGAAGCGTAACCGTAGCGTTCCGACGTCTGCCATTGCCAGAGCGGGGATAGCTCCGGGGCAACCGCTCTTATGCCTGCCTCATCAAGCCTTTGAACTGTATGGCGGGCGAGGGCCAGGTTTGCCTGTTCGCCGAAAAGCCTTGACCGTAACCAGCGTTCGGCGGGGTAGGTTTTTGATTTCCTGTTATCTTCTTTCGATAACTCCGTCTGCGGAAGAATCCATGAAATTACAGTCAGGTGCGCAGGTTCCATGCTGAAAGTTTTGCGGAAGATTTCCGGCGGCGTCCATAAAAAGTCGCCTATGTCGTCCTTGAATTCCTGATAAAGGGGATCGTCGCCCCTTGAAAAGCCTATGAGCGGTTCGTCCCACGCGGGTTCGCCACTTTCCTTGTTCAATGTATTCTCCGGTGAATGAAGCATGAAATCACGAATAATATCAGACACGATTAAATCAGGATTCTCTCTTATTTCTTTATCTTGGGCCATCGTATATCTCCCCTGCTTTCAATTGCGTTGTCCTTTTTGATCGCCTTCACATTGCTGAAATATAAGCATATTCCTTAACTGTCCACCATGAAATGAATAAGGGGTCCACCATGAAATGGTTAACCCCTTGTATTTATTTGGCTGGGGGAAGAGGATTCGAACCTCTATTCACGGAGTCAGAGTCCGTTGTCCTGCCGTTGAACGATCCCCCATTGATTATTCCCATGGTGCTGCTTTAGTAAAAATGAGGTCTCTTTATAATGACCAAGCCCCTTTCTGTCAATAGATTTCGAGAAACAATCAGGCGGATAGGCTATGAAAGTCAAAGCAGAGGGGCCGGCTTTTTCCTGGCAACAATCCTGAAAAATCTCAACTGATTTATTGCATGCCGAAGCGGCTGAAAGTGAAAATCGCGTTGTGTCTGCGCTGAGCCCTCACGAGGTCTTCCACCTCGGACGAACGAAGCATGCCCTGCATTATGAAATATTCTCCCAGGGGCCTGTTAAGCATACGCTGTTTGCCCAGAAGGGCCATAAGGTTGCCCTTTGTCAATAATCCGGACCTGAGGGCGTATTCGCCGAATTTTTCTTCCGCCGCCTTGTTTCTAAGAATATGGATTACTTCTTCATCGGTCAGGTACTTCCAGGAACGTGCGATAGCGCCGATAAGGGGCCGGTTCTTTCTCTGCCAGATTATTGACTCTATAAGCGCGCGCCAGGATATTAGGCCGGAATAGTATAGAAACCGGCCTATCGGAAGATGCCTCCCCGGCAGGTTTCCGGAATAGTAGTGATCCCTGGTATCCCGGGTTTTTGTTTTTGTCCTGGCGGATCGCTCTGATTTCAGGTTGCCATTTAGAAGTATCAGTTTGTTTTCTTTTCGAACGGCAAAGGAGAGAATTTCATAAGCCTTGTTGATTTTCTTGAAGGTGTCGGCAAGATCTTCTTCCTTGACTCCGAGAACCCTGGCCCTGTCGGGATGGGTTTCAAAAGCACGCTCCCTGTAGGCGGCCCTTACGCTTGATGGCTCAAGGTAATTTAGGAAATCGACAGATATCTGTACGTTTTTTCCGAACAGCTGGGTGCAGGCATTGAATATCTCAGGAACTGACGGTGACGTTTCGGACAATGGGCTTATCCTCTTATCGTTGACGCCTGCGCTGCCGAGCGCATATGCCATGTGTACTTTCTGCTCCGCGCAGTATACGAAACAGATGCCCGGCGGTCAAGCTCAAACGTGCGATCCTGACACGTTAAACCCTTCGTTTCAATGATGCCCTCTGCATAACCGAGGCCGCTATTTCCTCCACTGACATATATGTGATGTTCAGGTAGGGAATTCGTTCTTTTCGAAAGAGGTTTT
>JAQUQY010000020.1 GCA_028715865.1 Syntrophales bacterium | reverse complement strand
GACAAACTTCACCGGCCTGAACATGCCCTCGGACTGGTCCTCCGACGGAAGACGAATACTTGCCGTACTCAGCAGGGACGGCACAAACGACATTTATGAGATCAACATTGCGACGGGACATACTCGAAGGCTTACCCGTGGTCCTTCTATAGATGTTTCGCCCTCGTGGTCGCCTGATGGTTCAAAGATAGCATTTGTTTCAAACCGGTCTGGCTCTCCCCAAATTTTCATAATGGATTCCGATGGAAATAAAGTTCGAAGAATCACCTTTGACGGATCTTATAACACATCCGCACGCTGGTCTCCCAAGGGGGACAAAATAGTTTACGTAGCTTCCGTGGAGGGTCGGTTCCAGCTCTTTACCATCAATGAAGACGGAGGCAATCTCACCCAGCTTACCTTCGGTCAAGGAGACAGCCTGGGACCCTTCTGGTCACCGGATGGCAGATATATAGTTTTTACCCGCCGGCAGGGAGGCACGGAAAACATTTGCATTATTAACGCGAATGGTTTAAACTTCCGCGTCATCAGGAGTGTCGGGGGGGGCGATTCCTTGAAGAATCCGTCATGGTCACCCTTCCTCAATTTGTACTGATATTTCTATCGAAAGCAGTTTAAATAAGTGATTGAGGGCCAGTCCTTTATTTATGGAAGGCCCGCTTAATAACGAACTAGATTAACAGAGGAGGCATGGGATGAAACGGAACTGGCTTACATTGGCTGCATTAGCGACTTTTTCTTTGTTTGTGTTTCTCACCTTGAGCGGGTGCGCGATGTTTAAGGAAACGGCTGTCACGGAAACTCCCGTGCCAGCTGAGGATTCTGAGAAAAGGGTTCTGACAGAGGAGGAGAAAACGAGGCTGCTCAGGGAAAAGTTGATCTCCGAAGCGCAGGTCTTTGAAGCAACTCATATTTATTTCGATTTCGACAAGTATAACCTGAAGCCCGAAGCGAGAGCCATGCTTGACAAGATGGGATCATGGCTGCTGGCTAACAGGAATTTCGATGTTTTCATAGAAGGACATTGCGATGAGAGGGGAACAGCCGAATACAACCTGGCCCTGGGTGAGCGCCGAGCCAAGGCGGCAATGGATTATCTAGTGAACCTCGGAGTGGAGTCAAACAGGCTTAGCATGGTAAGTTATGGCGAAGAAAGGCCCATTGATCCGAGGAGCAACGAGGAAGCCTGGGCGAAGAACAGGCGTGGGCAGTTCAACATATTTCCGAGGACCTGGTAAAGTAAGGGGGTATGAAGGTCTTTGAGGGCTTCAATTAGAGCCATAGTTTCCATATTGTGTATTGTCGCGTTTCTGTGGGGGTGCGCTACCCAGGACGATCTCAGGTACGTGAGCCGGAGTGTCGATACGAAGATAGCGGCGGTTGAAGAGGAGATGGCCCGGATTCGCAAGGGCCAGGCAGAGCTGAATGCGGACATGATAGGCCTCGGAGATGATATCCGGTGGTTGCGTGGAACTCAGGAAGAACTGCAGGTTAGGGTGGAAGCCAGTTACCCTGAAGGCATGCCTGAAGATCTCCAGTTGACCTTGGAGCAAATCGAAGCCAGACTGAAAGTAATAGAAAAGAAGCTTGCAATTCCCGAAACTACTCCAGGAATACCTGATGTTAAGCGTCCCGACCCTGACAAGCCAAGGGACAGTGAAACTATTTACTCGGAAGCTTACGGGCTGTTCAAAGACGGGAAATTCAAGGAATCGCGTGACACATTTCAGCAGTTCCTGAAGTCGTTTCCCGAAACGGAGTATTCGGACAATGCCCAGTTCTGGATAGGTGAAAGCTATTACTTTGAAGGAAAGTACGAGGAAGCCATCCTGGAATACCAGAAGGTAATTCAAGATTACCCTCAGGGAAGCAGGGTACCGAATGCCCTTTTGAAACAGGCTTTGTCCTTTGAAAAGCTTGGAGAAACATCCAGCGCTACGCTGCTCCTGCAGCGGGTCGTAAGGGATTTCCCCGGTACAACCTCAGCAGAGACCGCCCGCTTAAAACTCCTCGAAATCAGATAAAACCCGGCCCGGAGGCCGCTTCATGGGAACCTCCGGGCCGGGTTGCTTCAGCTTCAACCCTTAACTGTGATGACTTCGTAAAGTTTACCGGATGGCGTGGCATCCGGCATTATAACCGGAGGGTGTGACCTCCGGCATAATAACCGGATGCTTCGTTGGGCTTCATCCTTCGTCACTGCGACGCACCGTATGTGCTCCTCATTCCTCTTTCGGATCTGCAGATTTCTATCCCGGCGGAAGTTTAATCCATATGGATAATCTCTGCGCCGGGGGGTATGGGTAGATCGAAGAAAGATGGTTTGTCGTTCATCGTAACCAGAATATCGCTGAGTCTTATATCGACAAGAGTGGGAATATGCTCCTCTATGTTAAGCGTAATACGCTTCGGGTAGGATAAACCTTCGGTCTGTCCGTAGTCCGAAAAAGAAGCTCCGTACCGGAATCTGCCATCGCTGCCGAACACGTCCATTCCCGTTATTTCACGTTGGTTGTTAAGCCGGATCAAATAAATCAGCCGTTCCGGAGAGCCGGACAAGATTTCGATTCTGTAGTCGCCCCTGCTATTCCTCAATGCTGTAAATCTGCCGTCATTTAAGTATGGCCTCGCGATGGCTGGTTTTCCTGTGAGCATCGAGATTATTTCATCCGGTGATATGTAGATGCCGAAAAATGAGAAAAGAAGCTCCTTCGTGGCTATCCCGGTATAAAACCGGTTTTTCCCAGGGATATACGCGCTGAATACATCCCCGGAGAGGGACAGAAAAAAATCCGGCACGCCGAAGGCGGGTATAGAATCCAGTTTTAAAAATGAAGGGTGGTTTACCGCCATGGTAAGTCGCTGTGAGTAGGCAGGCCTGTCAGCTTGTTCCACCCTGATATGGACCAGCGCTCTCAGGGTTTCTCCGTTATTGTTCCGAAACACACTAGAAAGTATTTCCTGTTCCAGATTAGCAGGCAGTTCATGGTATTGGAAGCGATGCAAGGCGGAACATCCGGCGACCAGAATGAGCGCCATTAAAAGCAGGATAATGAAATAAAACCGTAGCCTCATTGTATCTTAATCTGAGGGTTCCCTCTTTTCTGGAGGTTTTGAAGTTTTTCCAGAATCATTGCGTCATCTGGGTTATTTTTAAGGGTTTTTTTGTACAGTTCGATGGCTTTCTCGATCATTCCCCCCTCACTGTACGCGTCACCGAGATGATCAGAAATGATAGGATCATCGGGGAGCAGCCTGTGGGCTTCTTCAAGATATTGAATTGCCTCGGCGATTCTCCCCTGCCGGAAGTAGACCCATCCAAGACTGTCGGTTATGTGTCCGCTCCCGGGCTTCAGCCGCATTGCTTCGATGATCATGGCTTCAGCCTTTTCCAGATTAATTCCCCTGTCGGCGTAGCTATATCCGACAAAATTCATGGCTTCCGCGTTTTCGGGGTCCAGTTCCAGGATTTCCATCATTGTATCTATTGCTTCTTCGTGTTTGCCCGCCCTTTCATAGATGAGTCCCAGCCGATAGCGGATCTCCATGTTCGAAGGGAGCAAATTAATAGCGTCACTGAGGACATCCTCGGCACGATCCGTTTCCCCTGATTCCTCATAGATTGACGCAAGGAGAGAGTAAAGATCAGGATCTTTCTCCGTGACGGCAATTGCCTGATTAATTAGGTCGACTGCTTCCGCGGTTCGTCCTTCACCATTCATAATCAGGCTCATCTGAATGCGGGACGGTGTGAACAGGTCCGAAATGGCGCTAACATCACCGAAGTGACGAAGGGCTTCTTCAGAGTCTCCATTCTCCTGGTAGGAAGAGGCAAGGAAATATCTTATCCTGTCGTTCGCGGGATTTTCTTTAAGAAGGGACAAAAAAATCTCAACAGCTTTTTCATAATTGATTTTTCCGAAAAGGTACGCGACGCCGAGAGAAAATCTCGCTTCTGAGGAAGATGCATCGTAATCAAGAATTTCCTCTAGCTCCCCGGCGGCTTCTTTGTAATCTCCCTCCTGGAGCAACAACCGGCCTAGCCTCAGCCTGACGTTGATATCCTGGGGATTATATTTCAGATACTCTCGGTAAAGAGAGATGGCCTCCTCTTCCTCCTTTTCCAATTCATGAATAAGGGCGAGGTCAGCTATGGGCGACTCGAAATTCGGTGCTATGGCCATAGTGCGGCGGAGCCAATACTTGGCTTCATCCAGTCGCCCGGTTTCCATGTACATGTGAGCAAGCTGGTAGGAGGCCATGTGATTTTCGAAATCACGGTTCAGCAGATCCTCCATCGTGGAGATGGCCATTTCATAGTCCTTGCTGTACTTGTAAAGCGTGCCAAGCATAAGGTATGGATCGGGCATGTCGGGTTCCAGCCCTATAACAAACCGATAGTGGCCGATTGCCTTTTCCCGTTCATTGATTCTCTCATAGATTGCTCCCAGGAGAAGATGGCTGTCGATGTATTTGGGATTTAGATTAAGTGATCTTTCGAGAACTTCAATGGCCTTTCCCATATCATTCATCTGCAGATAGGATGCCGCAAGTTCTACCGCAAGATAAGGCGAGTCAGGATCATATAAGAGAGCTCTCTCATATTGGCTCATGGCGAGTTCATGTTTGTTGTTTAAACCGTAAATTACACCTCTTACGTAATGATAATAGGCGTCGGTTTTGTGAGATGGTGTGTATGCCTGAGTTCCTGTCAAGGGAGAGTGGGTGCATCCCCAGGCCCAGAATAGCAGGGAGATTACGAAGAGAAAGGAAAATAATTTTGTGTATAAAAATTTTGGCATTTTTATCAGCGATCTACAAAGAATGAAAGCGGGACCAGTTCTATCTCCTGCTCCAGAAAATATGGGATGGTCCGCTCTATTGCCCATAAGGTGCTCCAATAAGGATGTCCTATGACGACAAGACGGTTCCACCTGTCCACGTTGTCTATAATCTCGATTAGAATAGAGAAGGTTTCATCCTGATTACCGCTGTTATCTATGAAGATGTCCCTCTGGATATAGTCTATGTTAGCGGCCATCGCGGCCTTCTTTCCCTTGGTCAGATGTGTTGTGAAGCTGTCCATAAAATAAAGTCCCTGTTTTTGAAGTTCCGAAAAAACGACAATAAGCTTCTCCTTATCTTCCATGAATCGTGATCCCATGTGATTGTTCACTCCGGAAATGTGTGGTACGGACTGCATGTTTTTTTTGAGTACCTGCCGTATTTCTTCATTGGTCATGCTAACGAGGAGGGCTCCTTCTCCGGGGTTTTTCTCCGGGTATCCCACAGGTTCCATAGGAAGGTGAAGAATGACATCATGGCCCGCCGTGTGGGCCTTGACGGCCGATTCATAAGAATGGGGACAGTGAGGGAGAACTCCGAATGTTATGGGTACTCCGAAGGAAAGCAACTTTTCCATGGTTTCAGTATCATAGCCGATATCGTCGATTACGATGGCCATATGCTTTTTGGGGACAATATCTGTCACAGGAGGCGGCGCTATTTTCTTTATGACGGCGCGAGGGATCGTTTGAACCGTAGCCACGGGTTTCTCGGCGACGGGCAACTGCTTTTCCTTTTCACTGTGCAGGAAATATACAATAGAAGTCCCGATTAAGAGTACCAACAATAGCGAAAGAGCCAGTATCCAAAGAAAGGGGTACGTTTTCTTTCGCCGTCGACGCTTATTCTTTTTCACTCCTGAAAATTACCGTTATTTAACCCTTCTGTATCTTTTTAAAGAGTTCCCAACTCTTTATGAGGTCAATGGCCTGCCGCATCTGATTGTCAATAATCGGATCTCCATCACCGTAACGGAACAGATCTTCGGGTCCCTCCGGGACTGTTTCTTCATCCCTCATTTCACCATCGATGTGACCTTCCAGGTCTTTTTCGCGAATAACCTTTTTTTCATTTTCCGCAGGAGGTGAAGGCCTGCTGTATTCGACGACAAAATCGGGCGTTAGACCCTTTGCCTGAATGGATAGGCCGCTGGGCGTGTAATATTTCGCCGTTGTTAACTTAAGGGCGGATCCGTCTCTCAGGGGGATGATCATCTGCATAACGCCTTTGCCGAAGGTCTGTGTTCCCAGGAGAAGAGCCCTTTCATTATCACGCAAGGCTCCCGCTAGAATCTCGGAACCGCTGGCGCTTCCCCCGTTAACGAGAATGATCATGGGAGCATCGGGTTCTGTTCCGTAGCTTCGCGCCCGGTATACCTTTTCAATGCCCTTGCCTTCCCTTCCTTTCGTGGAGACAATAATGCCGCTTTTCAGAAACAGGTCTGCCACGCTTACAGCCTGATCAAGCAATCCCCCTGGATTATTACGTAAATCAAGGATCAGGCCACGCAATGGCGTCCCATGTAATCGCAAGTCAGCCAGAGATTTTTTCAGATCCTCCGTCGTATTTTCCTGAAAGGAAGAAATCCTGACGTATCCAATGTCGTCGTAAAGAACTCTATGCCTGACACTTTGAACCTTGATGATGTCCCTTTTGATTGAGAAATCTTTGGAATTATCGAAGCCCTCCCTCATAACGCTGATTGTGACGCTGGTGCCTTTGGGGCCGCGAAGTTTATGGACAGCATCCATTATGGACAATCCCTTGGTATCTTCGCCGTCTATTTTTACGATCGCGTCTCCGGCGAGAATGCCCGCCTTGAACGCCGGCGTATCTTCAAGGGGAGACACTACTGTGAGAACTCCGTCCTTGATGGAAATGACAATGCCAAGGCCCCCGAAGACTCCTTTAGTGTCAACCTGGAGCTCTTTATACATCTCTTCGGTCATGTAGTTGCTGTGAGGATCCAGGGTTTTCATCATTCCTTCGATGGCGCCCTGGAGAAGTGCTTCGGCGTCCACTTCCTCTACATAGTTTCTCTCTACCAGATCCAGTATTTCGCTGAATTTCTTCAGGTATTCGTAGGTTGTTCCTTCCGCCGAGATGGCCGGGATACTCCTGAAATAGAGACCTCCAACAAAAAGCATTAGAAGAATGATAAGAAGCGGGATGCCTCCCTTTTCTTTTAACCAACGGGTCATTAAAGCCTCCATTATACGCTTATTGATAAATTACATAACGTCATAGCATTTTTATGGGTTTAATCGCCAGACCTTTTTGAAGTACGGACGGATAAACGGCGTTAGGCCAAAGTGTGATGACCGTTAACGGTCCTTTTGACAAATGTCAAGGGGCTTAAGTCTTAACGGGAATTTAAGTTTCCAGGTGTTTCAAGACAATGGAATAGACCGCTTTTTTCGGCATTCCTGTTTCAAGTGCCACGCGGTTCACGCCGTCTCTCGTCGATGTTGTCCCGTCTTTGACTATACTCTTAAAACGGGTCCACACGTCATCGCTGGAGGGCATTCCGGGTCCTTCCCGGTTCCCTTCCAGGACCATCGTAATTTCGCCCTTGATATTTTTTTCTTCCAGGGCTTCCATTACAGATGCCACTCGTCCCCTGTATGTCTCCTCGTGTATTTTTGTAAGTTCCCTTGAAAGAGTCATTTCGCGATCCCCGAGAATTTCAAGAATGTCATGAAGGCTTGACATGACTCGCCGGGGTGATTCAAAAAAAACCAGGGTTTCGCTTTTCTCTTTCAGGGAAGCCAGAAACTGCCGGCGCCTGACAGGTTTAGATGGGATGAAGCCCTGAAATGTGAAGCTGTCCATTGGAATGCCGGATATGCTCAGGGCGGCAATTACCGATGAAGGGCCGGGTATTGTTACGATATCAATGGACTTGGCGATGGCCTGCCTGATAAGGAGGAAACCAGGATCGGATATGCCGGGCGTACCAGCGTCGGATACATAAGCAATGAATGATCCCTCCAGCAATCTGGAAATCAGAGAGGCGCTTTTTGCGCGCTCGTTGTGGTCGTGGAGGCTGGTAAGCGGCTTATCGATGCCGTAGTGCCTGAGAAGCAAGGCAGTTCTTCTAGTATCTTCGGCGGCGATGAGATCTACATCCTTTAGTACTCTTAAAGCCCGTATCGTTATGTCTTCAAGGTTCCCGATGGGCGTGGCCACAATAAAGAGAGTGCCGTTTCCCATGATTGCCTCCTGGAAAAAGGTTATAGCCATATCATCCTTCAGATTGGCGGACAGGCATACATGAATTTCAAGCAGCCTTGCCGGAAAAATTTCTCAGGGAGCCAGATCGAAGGCGTTTGGTATGTGTATAATATGTCTTTTTTCGGCGTAAATTTCAATTGCTACTACATCGAAGCGGGCTTCAGTGTCATGCAGCCTCTTTGCTGAAAGGTAATGGAGGGCAACCAGCGAAAGCTTCCGTTGCTTTTTACGGTCCACGGAAACTTCGGGATTTCCGTAGGCAGGCGTTTTTCTGCTCTTTACTTCAACAAAGACAAGCTCCTGTCCATCGCGGGCTATAATATCAATTTCTCCGAAGAGGCACCGGTAGCTCCTCTCCAAAATTGAATATCCCATTTCCTTGAGGTGCCTGCAGGCGATATTTTCACCCGCGATGCCCTTGTCACGGTTCCTGGCTTTTGATTTTAAAGGACTTTCTGTGGATTTTGCAGTACCCATGCCGCCTTATCGCCTCACGGTGTTCCCTGGTTCCGTATCCCTTGTTGCGGAGAAAGTTGTACTGGGAATACTGTATATGATAACGATCCATTACCTGGTCCCTGGAAACCTTGGCTATAATAGAGGCAGCGGCTATTGAGATGCTTAGGGAGTCCCCTTTGACGATGGTTTTCTGCGGAATTGCAATGTCTATGGTGGCGGTGCCGTCGACCAGTATGAAGTCCGGAATAGGTGAAAGCTCCCTTACGGCCTTTCGCATTGCCAACAATGTTGCCTGGAGTATGTTTATGGTGTCTATTACGGAAGGTTCCACAAAGGCGATGCCCACAGACAGGGCATCGTTTACTATAACACGATAGAGCTTTTCTCGTTTAGCGGGAGTCAGTTTCTTGGAGTCGGCTATTTCCCCGTTTTCATATCCCTCGGGTAAAATTACAGCGGCCGCAGCGACGGGACCGGCGAGGGGGCCTCTTCCAGCCTCGTCAACTCCGGCTATACGATTGAATCCGAGGGATCGGCCGTGAATTTCAAACTCCGTCATTTATTATCTGCCGAGTTCTCTTATTCGAGCTTTCTTGCCCTTTAGATTTCTCAGGTAGTAAAGCCGGGAACGCCTCACCCTGCCTTTCATGAGCAGTTCAATTTTGTCGATTACTGGTGAATGTATCGGGAAGGTCCGTTCAACGCCCACGCCGGATGATATTTTCCTCACCGTGAAAGTCGCCCGGTTCTGACCAGCCCTCTTTCTGATGACGGTACCCTGAAAGACCTGTATACGCTCCTTCTGTCCTTCCACGATACGCACATGCACCTTGACGGTATCACCGGGTTTGAAACCGGGTATATCCGTTCTCATCTGTTCTTTTTCAATCATGTCGAGAACGTTCATTGCCTTAAATCCTCCTCGTGAATAACCGCACAACTCAGTAGAAGTGAAGCTATATAGAACAAGGCATCGATAAATGTCAATTAAAAATAGGGCTCCGAAAATTAGCTACAGGTGTTAAGGGACGGTTGCATCTGATTATGTTGAGGATCTTCCCATCAGCCTGTCCATCACGATTGAAACGGCCGATCTAACAGAAAGATGATTATAGTCTGTAGGCCCCTCTATAGGCTCAAGTGTTAAATCGGCCTGCTGCAGCACCTCTTTCGCCAGGCCCCATCCTGTTCCGAACAATACAAGAAAGTTAAGGTCCAGGTTTTTCATCATTTTTCTCAGCTCTTCATAAGATCCAGACCTGGACTGTTTAGAGGCGCTTGTGGCCACCATAAAAACATCATTTCCTGTGTTCCTGGTTATTTCATCACGGACCTCCGAGAGGTTGGTCCTCACGGACGTTATATCAAAAGCTTCCTTCCTCATGGGATTGCAGGAGGCCCCGTATCCACGCTGCCAGTGGGAGAGAATTTGCTCGACGAATTCACGCTGATTTTTCAGAGGCGTTATAATGTAAAACCGATTTGCTCCGTAGGTTCTGGCAACTCTGGATATGTCATGCAGGTCGAGATTCGTTACGGCCGTTGTTACCACTTCACCATTTTTGTTGTAGGCAGGGTGGTGGAGCAGAGCGATATACAGATTATTCAGATAGCTCATTTTTAAGCGCCGCCAGAATCTTTTTATCATCATCTGAAAGGGTGGCGCTTTCAAGCAGATCAGGCCTTCGGTCAAGTGTTCGCCGCAGGGCTTCCCGCCGCCGCCAGTTCTCTATATTTTTCTTGTGACCTGAAAGCAGAACCTCGGGAACCTTCCATTCGCCGTACTTTCTGGGCCTTGTATAATGGGGGCCTTCGAGCAGTCCTGTAGTGTGCGAGTCAAATAGTACGGAATCCCTGTTTCCCGTAAATCCTTCCACCAGCCTTGAAATCACATCCACTACAACCATGGCGGCGAGCTCCCCTCCGGAAAGAACGTAGTCTCCTATGGATATTTCCCGATCTGCCAGATAATGGGGAATTCTTTCGTCCACTCCTTCATAATGGCCGCAGATGAGTACCAGGTGATCGTGGCGGCTCAGCTCCTCGGCGGTATCCTGCCTGAATTGTTCGCCCTGGGGTGAAAGGAGAAGCACCAAAGCGTCCTCTCGATCTGGAAGGATGGCCTGGAGAGCTCGTTCAACGGGTTCAACCTTGAGAATCATGCCACCGCCTCCGCCGAAAGGCGCGTCATCGACAACCCTGTGCTTGCCCGGGGCATAGTCGCGTATATTGTGGATCCCTATTTCTATCAGGCCCCCTTCAATCGCCTTTTTGAGGAGGCTTGCGTCGAAGGGTGACAGAAACATTTCGGGAAAGAGAGTGAGGATGTCGAATCGCATAGCGTTCTTTTACAACTCTTTGGGGAGCTTAACCGTTAGGATTCCCCGCGGGACATCAATTTTAACAATGACATCTTCAAAAGCGGGCAGGAGCAGTTCACCTCCGCTTCCCTCACAGACGTACACATCATTGCTGCCAGTGGGTATAATTGCGGTTACTACGCCCAGCTTCTTTCCATCTTCGGACATGACGTCCAGCCCTATTATGTCGCTCCAGTAATACTCGTCTTCATCCAGGGGTGGAAGCCATTGACGTGGCAGGTACAGGAAATGTCCCGCAATAGCCTCCGAAGCCTCGATGGAGTCGATCCCATCAAGACTGATAGTGAGGTTCCTGCCTTTCACGTTGATGGATTTGATTATGTAGGGGATGGGATTATTTTCGTCGGGACCGATCAGCACCCTCTCCTGTTCTTCCAGGGCTCCCGGCCATTCCATGTACGAAACCGCCTTAACCCGCCCCTTGAGACCGCTGGGTTTGACGATTTTTCCTATAGTAATGAGATCCTTCAACTATTCAATGATTTCCAGTACCGACCTCTTGTGTAATTTTGACGAGGCGGCACTTAGAATAGTACGCATCGCCTTAGCGGTTTTACCCTGTTTGCCGATCACCTTTCCAAGATCCTCCTTGGTGACCCTCAGCTCTATTACCGATGTCTGCTCGCCTACCACCTCTGATACATCAACTTTATCCGGATGGTCCACCAGCGCCTGAGCGATATACTTGATCAAATCTTTCATCGTACCACCCTCCATCATGCCAACCTCCACAGTATGTGTGAATAAAAACCTGATAAGCTGATTGAGCTGTTACGGGGTAACCGATGTCGCTTATTGGATATTTATGCCTTTCTTTTTTAGCAGGCTGCTTACTGTAGAGGTCGGTATAGCCCCCCTTGACAGCCATTCCGCGATCCGACCTTCTTTAATGTTTATAGCCGCGGGGTTACTCATGGGATCGTAATTTCCGACTATTTCAACAAACCTTCCATCCCGTGGGGATTCCCCATCGGCAACGACAATTCTGTAAAAGGGTTTTTTCTTTGATCCCATCCGTGTGAGTCTGATTTTTACCGCCATACTGGTTAATTCCTGCCTTCGCTCTTTTTATTTTTCTTTCAATCATAGGAAACTATAAAAACAGATAAGTTTCATTACTAGCACAGGTGAAAGACAATTAAAAGGGTAAATTCCCCCTCATAAGCGATTTGGCCCCCCCCTTGGCCAATTTCTTCATCATTTTTTTCATGGAAAGATAATTCTTTATGACCTTATTTACGTCTTCCACGGAAGTGCCGCTTCCGAGGGCTATTCTTCTTCGCCTGCTGCCGTTTAGAATCCTGTGATCGAGACGTTCTTTCTTTGTCATGGAATCTATTATGGCAACAACTTTTACGAGCTCGCCCTCATCTGGCTGCAAATTTTTCAAGGCTTTCATCTTGCCCATTCCAGGTATCATGCCGATGATGTCCTGAAGGGGCCCCATTTTTTTTATCTGCCTTATCTGGGTTTTAAGGTCATCCAGTGTAAATTCATCCTTCCTGAGCCTTCTTTCAAGATCACGAGCCTCCTTTTCATCGAAGGTTGTTTGGGCTTTTTCAACAAGGGTCAGGATGTCTCCCATGCCGAGAATCCGGGATGCCATCCTCTCAGGGTGGAACACTTCCAGGGCTTCAATTTTCTCTCCCACGCCCAGGAACTTAATGGGTTTCCCCGTTACTTTTCTTAGCGAGAGAGCCGCCCCGCCCCGGGCGTCGCCGTCGACTTTCGTGAGAATTACCCCGTCTATGGCCAGTGCCTGGTTAAAGGAATCCGCTACAGAGACTGCTTCCTGTCCCGTCATGGCGTCGGCGACAAGAAGAATTTCCGAGGGATTGACCATGGCTTTGATTCTGGTCAGTTCCTCCATCAACGGGACGTCTATGTGCAACCTGCCCGCCGTGTCTATGATCAGAGCGTCACACCCCTTGGATCGTGCGAATTCAAAGGCATTGACGCATATCTTTACGGGGTCGTCTGTTCCTTTTGAATCGAAAACGGAGGCGCCGACTTTAGCTCCGAGAATCTCAAGCTGTTCAATGGCGGCGGGGCGATA
>JAQUQY010000019.1 GCA_028715865.1 Syntrophales bacterium | reverse complement strand
CGAGGAGATAATGACCCCCCTGCTCCGGGGCGGAACGGGAAGTCTGTCCGAAAAGGAAGACCAGCCCCTCTTCATGCCTGACCGTTTTGAATCGGGAACGCCCAACAGCCCCGGAATTGCGGGACTTGGAGCGGGCATCGACTTCATCATGAAAACGGGGATCCCCGCTATTCATGAAAAGGAAACCCGTCTGCTCAGGCGTTTTCTTGACGGAATTGCTCTTCTGAAAAAGGTGGTTCTCCATGGAACAGCCGACCCGGAAAAAATGACCCCCGTAATTTCTATTACAATACCCGGAATCGCGCCATCAGCAATATCCCAGACTCTGGATGAAGACTTTTCCATAATGACGCGTCCCGGGCTTCACTGCGCCCCCTCGGCGCACCGCACCATGGGAACCTTTCCCGAGGGCACTGTGCGCTTCAGCCCGGGCTTTTTCAACACTGAAGAAGAAATCGATGCCGCCCTTGACGCGCTGGAAACAATCTCCCGCTGACCTTCGGGCCGCCCCGCCCATATCCGGAATTGCAATTGACACCCCAGGTCTTCTTTGCCATAGTCCCCAACCGTGGGAGGTGTCCCTTTATGAATCGGAACCATCGTCGTTTTTGCGCCATTTTTTTCTCCATACTCGCCTTCATGCTCCTTTCCGGTCTCGCAGAAGCCGGTAATAAGCGGAGCATCGCGATTCTCTTCACGCACGATCTTCATTCCTATTTTCTTCCCCAGCGCCAGGAACAACCGGAGGGAAACTTCGCCATGGCAGGCGGATACGCCCGGCTGGCCACCCTTATTAATGAACAGAGGGAGCGAGTCGGGAAATCCCCCATCCTCCTCGTTGATGCGGGCGATTTCAGCATGGGCACCCTCTTTCACACCGCCTTCATGACCGAGGCCTGGGAATTACGCCTGATGTCGGAGATGGGCTACGATGCCATAACCATCGGAAACCATGAGTACGATTTTAATCCCGACGGTCTGGCGCGCTCCCTGGCCGCCGCCCGGGAGCGCCTGGACGATTCGCCCGCCATAGTGGCTTCCAATGTTGTATTTACCGTCGATGATCCAAGGGACAGGGCCTTGAAGGAAGAATTCCTGGCCTATCCGGTGAAAAAATACCTGGTCATCGAAAAAGGGGACATCCGCGTGGGAGTCTTCGGAATCCTTGGAAGGAAAGCCGAGGTTGACGCCCCTTTCGCCGCGCCGCTGACCTTCTCTGATCCCGCGGAAGAGAGCGGAAAAATCGTGGACATACTGAGAAAACGCGAGCAGGTGGACCTTGTGATATGCCTGTCTCACACGGGGACATCGCCTGTAAAAAAATACTCTGAAGACGAACTGCTGGCCCAACGGGTTAAAGGCATCGACGTTATTATCAGCGGCCACACCCATACCCTTCTGGAGGAACCCATCGTCATCGGCGACACTCATATTGTGTCAGCGGGAAACTACGGCGCCTTTCTCGGTGTTCTCGAAATGGAGTTGCCGGAAGGCGAAAAACCCCGAATGCTTTCCTATGTCCTTGAACCGGTTACGGAAGACATTCCAGGCAACAAAGAAGTTGCTAAAAAGATAAGGGATTTCAAGAGCCTTATAGATGAAGGCTTCCTGGGACCCCTGGGACTTCATTTCGACCAGGTTGTTGCCATGATTGATTTTTCAACGGAAACGCTGGACTACGCCTCAGAGCATCCAGGTGAAACAGGCCTGGGAAACCTTATTACCGATGCATACCGCTTCGCAATAGAGCGGGCCGAGGGTGAAGATTATGAACAGGTGCATCTGGCAATCCAGCCAATGGGGCATATTCGTGATTACATAAGGAAGGGTCTCATATCAGTGGATGATATCTTCAGGGTTCTGTCCCTTGGAATCGGTCCCGACGGAAAACCCGGCTACCCCCTCATAACGGGTTACCTGACCGGCGCGGAGCTGAAGAAGCTCATGGAAGTGGAAACAACCGTATCGGCAATGAAAAAGGATGCCCACCTGCAGATTTCGGGCCTTCGATTCACCTATAACCCCAACCGGCTGCCCTTTGACCGGGTCACCTCCATCGAGGTGCGGGATGAAAATGGAACGTGGGTTCCCGTGAAAAAAAGCGACTTTACCGCGTTGCCGCCAATCTCTATACGGCCCACATGGTTGATTACATCAGCCATGTTTCGAAGGGAATACTTTCAATGGAGCTGAAAAACCGGGAAGGAGCGCCTCTCGGGAAGATGACCGAGGGCATCGTCAACGAATCCAGGCCCGATGGAACGCAACAGGAGATCAAGGAGTGGCTCGCCCTGGCTTCATACATGAAGAGCTTTCCCGACAGGACCGGCGACGGCCTCCCCGACATACCCCTCCGCTACGCCGTACCGGAGGGCCGCATCGTGGCTGAGCCCTCATGGAATCCCGTAGACATGGTCCGGGGAGGAACCATTATTACCCATGCCTTTCTCGCCCTCGCGATTCTGATCCTGCTGACGCCTGCTCTGATTGTAAAGATCATCCGTAAAAGGCGGCGAAGGGCTATGAAACTTCGATTCTATTAATATCAATAATCATTGATGCCTGGTGGACCTAATGGGATACAAGATAATAGAGCTGTTTCTTTCCACTGACTACACGGAAGAAGAGCTGAAGGAATCGGCAAAAAAAATGCTGGGACTCAGGAAGGTAACCGTTACCCTGCTGGGGAAAAGTCTTGACGCGCGAAACAAGAAGGCCATTCACTGGAAGCTGCGGGCAATGGTAAGGTCGCCGGAACTGCCCGGTGACGGCCCCCCGCTGACCGCCGCTCTCGAGATTCCTTACAAAAAGAGAACGGATCGGGTCCTGGTCACAGGAAGCGGTCCCGCCGGTTTTTTCGCGGGACTGGTTCTTCAGCAGGCGGGCTTCCATGTAACCCTGATAGAGCGGGGAACCGATGTTAACCGGAGGTCCGGGCGAATCAACGCCTTCGAAAGAACGGGCCGTTTCGATCCCCTTGGCACCTACGCCTTTGGGGAGGGGGGAGCCGGAACCTTTTCAGACGGAAAGCTGACCTCAAGGTCCAAACATATTTCAAAGGAGCGCCGATACGTTCTGAAGCGATATCGCGCGGCAGGCGGCCCCGAGGACATTGAGTATCTTGGCCATCCTCATTTGGGAAGCGACAACCTCTTAAAAATAGCCCAAAACCTGAGATCAGATTTTCTGGACAGGGGAGGAAGGATTCTTTTTGAAACCAGGCTTGATGCTCTTCATGTATCCTCAGGCAGGGTAACCGGCGCCCTCACGACGGCGGGCGCCATTGATCTGGATCACTGTCTTGTAGCGCCGGGGAACGCAGCCTTCGACACATGGCGCATGCTTATGGCCCATGGCGTTCCTTTTCGCGCCAAACCCTTCGCCCTGGGATCCCGGGTCGAACACCGCCAGGAAGTGATAAATATGGCCCAGTGGGGAGTCGAAAGGCTTCCGGGCGTGAAGGCCGCCGAGTACCGACTCACCTCCGGGGGAGACGGATCTTTTCCCGTCTATACCTTCTGCATGTGTCCCGGAGGAGTTGTGGTACCCTCAACGGCCTTTGAAAACAGAAACACCGTTAACGGCATGAGCCGTTACTCCCGGAAGGGACTATTCGCCAACGCCGCCTGCGTGGCGGGCGTGACGCCTGAACAACTGGCGGGCAGAGACATTACACCGGAAGAGACACTGGATTATCTGGAAGAGCTGGAAGAAAGCTTCTATCGTTATAGCGGAGGATACCGCGCGCCTTTCTGCAAAATATCAGATTTCATCGAGGGAAAAGAGACGGTGGAGATCCCGGAAACAAGCTACCCACTCGGCCTTCAGCCGGCTCCGCTGCGGGAACTTATTCCCCCCGCCGTCGTCCCCGCGATAACCCATGGATTACGGGATTTCTGCAAAAAAATAAGAGGATTCGATAATGGCATCATTATGGGGCTGGAAAGCAAGACCTCATCACCAATACAGGCTCTACGGGACAGTAATGGCCTCTCACCGGGATTTGACAATCTTTTCATCCTTGGTGAAGGAAGCGGCTGGTCCGGCGGCATACTTTCCAGCGCCGCCGACGGCATAAAAACGGCACTTGCGCTGGCGGAAAGAACCTGACCGCGTTATCATGCCCAAAAAAGAAGAAAAGGTTGAAACATGAAAGAAGAAACCGTTTTTTTCAATGGAGGAAAAGTCAAGCTGGAAGGTCTTTACGGCCGGGGAACCGGCCGCCTTGGGGCCGTAATAACCCACCCCCACTCTCAGATGGGGGGCAGCATGTCCAACAACGTTGTGGCAGCAATGGTTTCCGCTTTCCGCGAAAGGGGCTTTTCTACTCTTCGATTTAATTTCAGGGGAGTCGGTCGAAGTGAAGGACTCTTTGACAACGGCGAGGGAGAAAGGGATGACGTGATAGGGGCGCTTTCATTTCTCGCGGGGGAAGGAATAGAGAATCCCGTACTCGCGGGCTACTCCTTCGGCGCCTGGGTTAATTCGAAAATCGCGGATCGCCGGGAGCTTTTCTCCTATTTCATCATGGTGTCGCCGCCCCTGGACTTTTTAGACTTTGACCTTGGAAACCTGGAGGATAAATGCGGCCTTATCATCTGCGGCGACAGCGACCAGTTCTGTCCCCTGGGAAAGCTCAAAGAGTTCGCGGAAAGGTCGGGGTGCCCCTTAAGGATTGTCCGGGGGACGGATCACTTTTACTTCGGAGCTGAAAGCGCAATAGTTAAACATCTGGGCGATTACCTCGAAGGGTAGGTTCTCTGGCGTCCAAGAGATTGAGTTTCTTATCAGGTTTCGGTACGCAGGATGACGTACTTCTTCTTGCCCTTCCGCAAACGCATTTCGCCTCCGGCATCGAGCTGTTCAACTCCGACCAGTTCATCGATAGCCTCAACGACCCTGCCGTTCACATAGGCTCATCCATGCGAAATAAGCCTCCGGGCTTCGCCCCGGGAAGAGCAGAGGCCTGTTTCCGCGAAGAGTTCAAAGGCGGGAATGCCCTTTTCAAGCATATCCTGTTTCACAATAATGGCAGGTATGGCCGAAGTGTCTTCCACCACTGCCGCCCTCGGGATACCGCTGGATGGGAAAAGCTTTTCATCAACAGGCTTGGCGTGAAAGGCGGATGCCGCGGCTTTCCATGCGGCCAGGGAAGCTTCCTCGCCGTGAGTGATTTTAGTCGCCTCGAAGGCGAGAACTGATTTTGCCATATTGAGTTCACTGTGGGCGAGATTTTTTACAGCGTCGATTTCCTCCATTGGAAGAAGGGTAAAGAGGGCGAGAAACCTTTCCAGATCGGCGTCATCGGTGTTGACCCAGTATTGGTAGTACTCGTAGGGGGGTGTCAGGGCTCCGTCTATCCAGAGCGTACCCCTTTCCGTTTTGCCCATCTTGCCCCCCTGGGAGGTTGTAATTAGGGGAAAGGTGAGACCGAAAACCTGTTTTCCCGACAGCCGCCTGGTCAGGTCTATCCCGGCCACGATATTTCCCCATTGGTCGTTTCCTCCCATCTGAAGCACGCAGTCGTAATGGTGTGACAGATAAGAAAAATCATAGGACTGAAGCAGCATGTAGTTGAATTCAATAAAGGTGAGACCCGTTTCCAGGCGCATCCGATAACTTTCCGCGGCGAGCATACGGTTTACGCTGAAATGACGGCCCACGTCCCGTAAAAACTCAATGTAGTTGAGGCCTGATAGCCAATCGGCGTTGTTGAGCAGGAGAGCTTCTCCGTCGCTGAAGTCAAGGTAACGGGAAAGCTGCAGCTTTATTGATTCTGCATTAGCCTCTATATCCTCCCGCGTCAGCACGCGGCGCAGTTCTGACTTTCCGCTGGGATCGCCGATAAGGCCCGTCCCCCCACCTACGAGGGCTATTACACGATGTCCCGCCCTTTGCATGTGAGCGAGCGCCATGATGGGAACCAGGCTTCCAATGTGCAGACTCATGGCCGTGGGGTCGAATCCTATGTAGCAGGTTATCCTTTCCCTTTCCAGCAGCTCCCTGATCAGGGGTTCATCGGACGCCTGCTCTATGAATCCACGCTCCTTGAGTGTGTCAAACACGTTCATTCGCTCTTTACCTTTAAACCTGCCACTGGCGGCCTCACGAGTCCAGCTTTATGCTGAGTCTTGAAATAGATAGACTTTTGCCGGTACTGTCGTCAACATCTATTATAACGCCCTGGAGACGAATGTCTCCTTTTGCCACGTCAAACTTGAAAGGACGAACGGAAAGGAACCTTTCGATGGCCGGCTCCTTTCTTATTCCAAGAACCGAGTCGAAGGCTCCCGTCATCCCGGCATCGCTTATATAAGCCGTTCCATTGGGCAGGATCCGTTCATCCGCCGTCTGAACATGTGTATGGGTTCCGATGACGGCGCTTACCCTTCCGTCCAGGAACCATCCAATGGCTTGCTTCTCCGACGTTGCCTCGGCGTGCATGTCGACAATAATTACTCTGGTTTCTCCTTCAAGGGCTTCTATGTGGCCCTGGGCCGTTTTAAATGGACAGTCCAGAGGGCGCATGAAGACACGACCCTCCAGGTTTATAACCGCCAGGTTTCCATTCGATTCAAGGCTGTCGGCGACAACACATCCCCGGCCGGGCGACCCGGCAGGGTAGTTGGCGGGCCTGAGAAGAAGAGGATACTCGTCAAGAACATCAATAATATCCCTTTTATCCCATATGTGGTTGCCCGAAGTAAGTACGTCAATTGAGCATTTAAAGAGCTCGTCGATCACTTCAGGCGTCACTCCGAAGCCGCCAGCTGCATTCTCGCAGTTCGCCACCACGAAATCAATTCCCTTATCAGCACGAATGCCGGGCAGAAGCTGCTTTATGGCCCTCCTGCCCGGTTTGCCAACGATATCCCCTATAAATAGAAGCCTCATGAGGTCCCGTTTCTACTTCGCATAATCGGATACCCTCATTTCCCTTATAACAGTCACCTTGATCTGTCCCGGGTAGGTAAGTTCTGATTCGATTTTTTTTATGATGTCCCTGCAAAGCATTACCGCGTCATTGTCGCTGGTATTTTCGTTTTCCACGAGTATGCGTACTTCCCTTCCAGCCTGTATTGCGAAACACTTGTCCACTCCGTTGAAGGATTTTGCAATTCGCTCCAGGTCCGTCAGGCGTTTCACGTAGGTTTCCAGCATTTCCTTCCGGGCGCCGGGACGGGCAGCCGAGAGAGTATCCGCAGCCTGTATGAGAACACCAAGCATGCTGTTGTTGCGCCCGTCATCGTGGTGTGTCGCGATGGCTTCAACTACCGCTTTCGATTCGCCGAACTTTACGGCGTATTCAGCCCCTATCGCGGCGTGGGTCCCCTCGATTTCGTGATCCATTGCTTTCCCGATATCGTGAAGAAGGCCTGCCCTTTTTGCTTCCGTCACGTTGAGGCCCAGTTCCGCCGCCATCATTCCCGTAAGATGGGACACCTCAATGGAATGTTCAAGAACATTCTGTGAATAACTTGTCCGGTATTTCAATTTACCAATCAGGTTCAGTATATCGGGGTGAATGTCGTGAATACCGATATCGAAGGCAACCCGCTCTCCCGTTTCCCTTATGACCGTTTCTATCTCTGTTCTTACCTTGTTGACCACATCTTCGATTCTGCCGGGGTGAATGCGGCCGTCGGAGATGAGGCGCTCAAGCGATTTTTTTGCCACTTCACGCCGTATGGGATCGAAACTGGAAAGTACCACTGCTTCCGGGGTATCATCAATAATAAGGTCGGTGCCCGTGGCCGCTTCTATGGCCCTTATGTTGCGGCCTTCCCTGCCTATTATTCTCCCTTTCATTTCATCAGAGGGGAGATTGACCACCGACACTGTGTTTTCCGCAACATAATCCGAAGCATATCGCTGAACTGCGTAAGCCACTATTTCCCGTGACCTTTTATCCGCTTCCTTCCGTGCTTCATCTTCAATTTTCCGGATAGTCGCCGCGGCATCCCCCTTCGCCTCCGTTATCATGCTGGCTACCAGCATCTGTTTAGCCTCTTCCCGGGAAATTCCCGCAATCTTCTCGAGCTGCTTCTGCTGCTCCGTTATCAGCAGGTCAAACTGGCGATTTCGTTCCGTGAGCTGTTCCTCTTTAAGGGCAAGTGACTTTTCCCGGCTTTCGATGTTTCCCTCTTTTTGAACAAGAACATCAAGCCGCTTGTCGAGAGTCTCCTCCTTATGGCGAAGGCGGTCTTCAAACCTTTCGTAATCACTCTTTTTCTCCCGCGCCTCCTGTTCGAGCTCGTTTTTGGCCTTGAGAAGGTAATCTTTAGCCTGGAGAATAGCCTCCTTCTTTATAGCTTCTGTTTCCTTTTTTGCTTCTTCCACGATCCTTGCCGAGAGACTTTCAGACGATTCCAGCATTTTCCTGGATATTCTGACCCTGAGCAGGTACCCTGCCCCGGCCCCAACAGCAATTGATATGAACGTGATCGCCGCCAGCAATCCGTAACTGACCAATGTTAGTACCTCCTTACTTACTTATAAACTTTTTACAAAACCTGGTGATTGCGCGACAGAGCCGGCAAGGTGGGCACTATGAAATGATGGAAACTGAAAGGAAAAGGATGCACCAAGGGGGTTTGAAAGTGAGTTCCGGAAACCGTCATTAATTCCCGCACACTTCCAAAGTCCCCTAATCCCCCGCCGATGCCGTGTTAACCATCTTTTTGAACCTTACACAAAGGTGGACGCCCTGTTTCTGCTTCAGGCTATCCTTCCAGCTCCCTTGAGGAAGCCGGGTGGACCTGCTCACCACAGAAAAGGAAGAGCTTCCGTGCATATGGCTGTTGGATCAAAAAAAACCGGTTAATCACGTACACCGCAGGGGATTTCCTCATAATATATTTTCTTTAGCGCTTATATAGTCAATCAATTCCGCCGTTCTGCTCTCCATCCGATCCACGTTACGCTCATGCCGACTTCTCAACTCGAACAGCTCGTCGGCTATGTTCAACGCTACCAGTATGGCGATGTCCAGGTCCGTACTGTCCTTAACTGCCTTTCTTGTTTCATGTGCCCGACTATTAACATAATCAACAACGCCTTCGACATAGGAATCCTCCTTATCGCTGAGGATTGAAAAAACATGGTCCATGACCCGTATGTCGAAACGCTTCTTCAAAAAATACCCCCCTTTTTACCTGATTGTTATCGTGAATCATCAAGGCCTTCGAGTCTATCAAGCAGGGACTCAACCTTGACCCTCACCGCCTCCCTTTCCCCTTTCAAAGATTGAATTACCGCTTGTGCTTCGCTAAGTTCCTGGTCCCTGACCCGAATCAGCTCTTCCATTTCACCCGCCTTTTGCCTGAGCTGAACATATGAATCCACAACTTCCTTGATTTTTGCTTCCAGTTGATCAAACTTGCCCTCGTCCACCATCATTTTACCTTTCCACAAGAAATCAATCGTATAGAAAAACGGCCTTCGCCAGGGTCAAGTATTATCAGTTCCCAAGGAAAAGTCAAGGCGTATTCTCCCCGGCAACAACAACTGCCCCACCATCAAAAAACATTAATTTCGACATATTAGCATGCCTCCATCCTTTATCCCCCAGGGGCGTCCGGTTCGCCCGAATAAATGAATTCCCTCAGGGCTTCGAGGATGGCTTTCTTGTCCTTAACTTCCATGACCGATTTCCTGAACCTGGCTCCTCCGGGAAGTCCCTTCGTGTACCAGAGCAGATGCTTCCTGAAATTCAGCATACCCATTTTCTCTCCCCGGAATGTTATGGCAAGTTCCAGATGACGCCTGACCGTTTCCTCCCGTTCGCAGGGCAAAGGAGAAGATAGCGAAAAGCCTGAAGAACCGGAGGAAAGAGCCTTCTGAAAAATCCATGGGTTTCCAAGGCTGCCCCGGGCGATCATGACGGCGTCGCACCCGGTCATGTCCTGCATCCCCGTGACATCTTCCGGTCTCCAGAGGTCGCCGCTCCCTATGACAGGAACAGATACAGCTTTTTTAACATCCTTTATAACACCCCAATCTGCCCTGCCACTGTATCTCTGAAGGGCCGTCCTGGGATGGACGGCAACGGCATCGGCGCCTTCAGATTCGGCCAGGCGGGCGATTTCGACGGCATTAATGCTTGCGGGACTCCAGCCCGATCTGATTTTTATGGTTAGCGGGCGAGATGTAGCATGCCTCAAAGCTCTTACGATAGCGGCGACTCTTTGGGGATCCTTCATCAGAAAGGCGCCGGAGCCTGTTCTGATTACTTTTTTTACGGGACACCCCATATTAATGTCAATAAGGTCAGCGCCGCTTTCATCAGCGATCATGGCAGCTTTCGCTAAAATGTCCGGTTCGGAACCGAAAAGCTGTACCGCCAGCGGGCGGTCCTCAGACGAGGACTCCATGTATCTGAACGACCGGGGGGTGCTTCTTATAAGTCCGTTGGCGCTTATCATCTCACTGTAGCAGAGGGAAGCGCCAAAGCTTCGGACCACTATCCTGAAGGCAAGATCGGTAATCCCGGCCATGGGAGCCATAAAAAGGTTGTTTTTAAGAGAAAGCGCGCCGATCTTCATCATGAAACATTCACCTCCGCCGGTGCCGGTGGAAAAATGGGACCGCGGTCAGATATAAAAACACATTGTCATTGGGGGCATTAGCGCAAAAAAGCCACTTCCTGTCAAGGAACGCAAGAGTCTTGGCCGGATCAGCCTTAGATGCCCAAAAAACTGATTTTAACTTATATGCATAGAATGCGCACAGACCGCCCTTCCCTGCTCCATCGGGGAAATGCTGATTTATGGAAAGGAAAGAAAGCCGCTGAAAACCTGAGCAAATGTCCCCGGGACGGCTTAAAGGCAGTGGGGACATCCATATGCTCGATCAGGAAAAGGATATATAACTTTATTCGAAAAGCTATGGTATATGGAGCTGCCATGACAATGGCAGTGCCGCGGACAGCCGGTCCTCTTCCGGGCAGGAAGGGAAAGGCCTCCGGGGTCGGGGTTGTAAAGTGCCCGAAGTACCAGCTTCAAGGAAAAACCCGTTTTCGCCGGCCCGCATCGCCGGTATTGCTCCCTAAGGACAGGAAGAAGCCATGAGAAACTTCATCGCGGAATTTGTAAAGAGCGCCACGCGCTTTTCACACTATCCCGATGGAACGTACCCTGATGTGGCCTTTGCGGGACGCTCCAACGTGGGAAAATCCTCTCTTATAAACACCCTTCTTGGAAGAAAAAGGCTGGCCCGGACCAGCGGAACACCCGGACGGACACAGCAGATTAACTTCTTTCTGGTCGGAAAGGAGTTTTACTTTGTAGATCTGCCGGGATACGGATTCGCCCGGGTCCCGCTGGCGGTGAAAAAGGAGTGGGGTCCCATGGTGGAGGAATATCTCCGGGGCCGAAAAAACCTTCGCATGGTCATAGTAATTCTGGATATCCGCCGCGAACCCTCAACGGAAGATCTCAATCTGATTGACTGGCTTGCTCATTACGGCATTCCCCGCATCTTTGTACTGACCAAAACAGATAAGCTGTCAAAGAGCGCGGCAATGATCAGGCGTAAGGAAATAGGCGACATTCTCCAGGTTGCTCCGGAAAAGCTTTATTTTTTTTCAGCAAAAACGGGACAGGGGCGAGAGGAACTTAGAAAGGCGGTTTTCGGGGAAATGGGAGATTAAGGTATGTTCCAGGGCATCCCGTTGACCATGGTTTTTTTGCCTTGACATAGATGTTGAAGTTTGTTAGCGACGATGCGGTTCTTTTTTTCATGTTTTTAAATCAAACAAAAGGTGCCCGCGGGGGTCACCGAATCCGGCAGACTAAACAGACACTAAACACGAGGTGTATGGACAAGTGTTAAAAGATACTGAAAAAATCGGCGCCGTAATGGTTGTGGGGTCGGGAATAGCGGGCATACAGGCATCTCTGGACCTGGCGAATTCCGGCATGAAAGTATTTCTTGTCGAAAATGACATCAGCATAGGCGGCGTCATGGCACAGCTCGACAAGACATTCCCCACCAATGACTGTTCAGCCTGCATCCTCTCACCCAAGCTCGTGGAGGTTGGAAGGCATCCCAATGTAGATATCATGACGCGGCGGACCGTGGAATCCGTGGAAGGCGAACCTGGACGGTTCACCGTTTCGCTGACCAGGGCTCCCCGATACATTGACCTGGACAAGTGTACCGGTTGCGGAGACTGCGCCAAGGTATGCCCCGTAACTGTTTCGAATCGTTTCAACGAGGGCCTCGATCACGGAAAGGCCACCTATAGAAAGTTTCCACAGGCCATTCCAAGCGGCTTCGCGATCGACAAGGTCGGCACGGCCCCCTGTAAGGCCGCCTGCCCTACCCACATCAGCGTTCAGGGCTACGTTGCCCTGATTGCGGACGGAAAGTACAAGGAAGCCCTTAAACTCATCAAGCAGGAAAACCCATTCCCCTCCGTCTGCGGCCGCGTATGCAACCATCCCTGTGAAACCGCCTGTAAGAGGGCTGAAGTCGAAGAGCCCATATCCATAATGTTTCTCAAGCGATTCGTTGCCGACCTTGACCTCAACGACGAAACTAAATACGTTCCCGAAATAAAGGAAGACAATGGGAAAAAGGTAGCCGTCATCGGCGCCGGGCCCGCGGGACTCACCGCGGCCTATTACCTGGCCATCGAAGGCTACAAGGTTGTTGTCTTTGAAGCCTTGCCTGTTGCCGGAGGCATGCTGACTGTGGGCATTCCCGAGTACCGGCTCCCCAAGGATGTTCTGAACGCCGAAATCGGGACCATCCAGGAGATGGGAGTCGAGATCCGGCTGAACACCAAGGTAGGCAGGGACATCAGCTTCGATGAATTGAAACGGGACTATGACGCCGTTTTCATCGGCGCGGGCGCACACATTAGCAGCAAGCTCAAAGTACCAGGCGAAGACGAGTTCGAGGGAGTCGTCCATGGCATTGATTTCCTGAGGCGTGTGGCCCTGGGCGAGAAAGTATTCCTTGGAGACAGAGTTGCCGTTGTGGGCGGCGGCAATGTTGCCATGGACGCCGTCAGGACGGCCCTGCGAACGGGATCGAAAGAGGCCTTTGTCCTCTACCGCAGAACCCACGCCGAAATGCCTGCCGCGGCTGAAGAAATTGATGAAGCCCTTCACGAGGGAATCAAGATGGAGTTTCTCGCGGCCCCCGTGAGAGTGA
>JAQUQY010000018.1 GCA_028715865.1 Syntrophales bacterium | reverse complement strand
CTTCAGTTTGAAACCCCGAGGCAAACACCACGTTTCCGTATGCCTGGGAACGGCATGCCATGTTCGGGGAGCACAGGGCATTGTAGATGAATTCAAACAACAGCTCGAAATTATGCCGGGTGAAACAACTGACGACAATGAGATAAGCCTTGAAACAGTCAATTGCCTCGGGGCCTGTGCCCTGGGACCTGCGGTGGTGGTGGACAGGCATTATTTCCCGCACGTGAGCAAAGGCAAGGTCAGGGAAATCATAGCAAAGGCCAGGGACGGCCTGGAAAAGATCGATGTGGCAACGGACAACCGAATATTCCCCCTGCACGTTTACTGCCCGACATGTAAAGAGACCCTTATGGACTCCGATCATCCTATCGATGGCCATCCCTGCGTTAAGTTCGATGTTTCCTTCAACGGCAAAAAGGGCTGGCTTCGTTTATCCTCCCTCTACGGCAGCAAGGCCATCGCCCTGGAAAATGAGATCCCCTTGAACGACTTATCGCAATTTCATTGCCCGCACTGCCTCAATGAGATTCCCAGCTTTTCCAGCTGTCCGGAATGCGGATCTTCAATGGCAAGCCTTTTTGTTAGTGAAGGCTGCGCATGGGAAATTTGCACGCGCCGGGGATGTCGTGGACATATGCTGAATCTGGACCAGACAAATATGTAAATAATAGATGAAGGGAAAAGATATGAAGGCTTTTCAGAGCATCGCCGAATTAAAGGCCTATCGTAAATCAATTATGGCCGGAAGAAATAATGAAAAACCCTGCATTGTCATATGCGGGGGAACCGGTGGCCAGGCCAGCGGCTCCAATGATTTGATACGAATATTAAAGCGCCGCATTTTAGAGCAGAACCTGCGTGACAAACTTTCCCTCAGGATAACGGGCTGTTTGGGTTTCTGTGAGATGGATCCCTTCATCATCGTAGAACCGGGATATAACCTTTATCCGAAGCTTAAAATGGAGGACGTGCCCAGAATAATCGACGCCGCTGTTAATGGTGAAGTTGTGGAGGAACTCCTTTACCGGGAGCCCGGTTCCACAGTCAGGCGTTTTTCAGAAAAAGAGATACCCTTTTTTCAAGGACAAACCCGCATAGTGCTGGGCCAGAACCAGAACCTCGATCCCATAAGGATAAATGACTACCTGAAAATGGGCGGATACGCGGCGCTTGAAAAAGCATTGGGCAAGCCGGACAGCAGATGGATCGTTGACGAAATTCTTAAATCCGGTTTGAGGGGCCGCGGGGGCGCAGGATTCATGACCGGCAGGAAATGGGAGCTGGCCAGGAACGTCAAATACGGAATTGGCCCCAAATATATAATCTGCAATGCCGACGAGGGAGACCCCGGCGCGTACATGGACAGAAGCATGCTGGAAGGCAATCCCCACGCCATCATAGAGGGCATTATCATAGCGGCCCTTGCGATTGGAGCTAGCGAAGGCATCATTTATGTGCGCACGGAATATCCCCTGGCCATCAAGCACGCGGCTATCGCGCTAAGGGACGCCCGAAGACTCGGGCTCCTGGGAAAGAATATTTTAGGCCGGGGCATCGATTTCGACATAAGAATATTTCACGGGGCCGGAGCCTTCGTCTGCGGAGAGGAAACGGCTCTTATAAAATCCATCGAGGGGAAAATGGGAGAACCGCGCCAGAGACCCCCCTACCCTATCGAAAAAGGCCTTTTCGGCCACCCCACATGCATAAACAACGTCGAGACCCTGGCAAATGTTCCCTACATCATCAATAACGGCGCCGTCAAGTACTCGAAGATCGGCGTAAAAAACAACACCGGGACAAAAATCTTCTCCCTGGTCGGAAAGATCAAGAATACCGGACTGGTTGAGGTCCCACTGGGAACGCCGATCAGCAGGGTCGTCTATGAAATCGGGGGCGGTCCTGTAAGCGCGGCGAAGATCAAGGCCATACAGACCGGGGGGCCATCCGGTGGATGCATCCCCGCTGCAATGTTCGATCTGCCCATAGATTATGACAGCCTGGCCAAGGCCGGTTCAATTATGGGATCGGGCGGCATGATTGTAATGGACCAGAACAACTGCATGGTGGATGTGGCTAAATACTTTATGAACTTCCTTAAGGACGAGTCCTGCGGAAAGTGCTTTACGTGCAGGAAGGGAACGCAGAGGATGCATGAAATCCTTGAAGACATAACGCGGGGCAAGGGAATTCCGGAACACCTTGCTCTTCTGGAAGAGCTGGCGCGAACCGTAAGGGACACCACCATGTGCGGGCTCGGCCAGTCCGCGCCAAATCCTGTTTTGAGCACCCTTCGGTATTTCCGAGAGGAATATGAGCGGCACATCAATGACAAGCGTTGCGACGCCTATGTATGCAAGGATCTGACCGGGGCTCCGTGCCAGGCGGCATGTCCCGTGGACACGGAACCCTGGCGATATGTAGCCCTCGTGGAAAAAGGCGATTATGAGGAGGCATACCGGGTTATACGTTCCGCGAATCCCTTTCCAGCGGTCAGCGCCAGGGTGTGTGACCGCAAATGCGAAAACCGCTGCAGCCTGGGCACGAGCGGCGGTGAGGCAATAGCCATCCGTGACATAAAGCGATTCGTCACTGACAGGGTTGACCCTTCTGTATTCAAAACAAAGCCGGCTAAGAAAAACGGGAAAAAGGTGGCCGTTATCGGCGCGGGCCCGGCAGGTCTCACGGCGGCTCATGAGCTTTCTCTTCCCGGATACAGTGTAACCGTCTTTGAAGCTGAAAAAATGCCGGGAGGCATGCTGACATGCTCCCTGCCCGCTTACAGGCTTCCCCAGGATATTGTTGACAGGGAGATTAAAACACTCCTGAACAGGAATATCAAAATTGAATATGGCCGAGCCCTGGGAAAAGACATGACCATTCAAGACCTGCTGCCTGACCGTTTTGACGCGCTGTTCCTGTCAATCGGAGCCCATGAAAGCTGGCGCCTTGAGCTTGAGAATGAAGATATAGAGGGAGTCTTCCCTTCGATTGAATTTCTTAAGGCTTTTAATATGCGAGGCGAGGAGCTCGCATGGGGCCATGTGGGGATAATAGGGGGAGGAAATTCCGCAGTCGACGCCGCGCGGGTCGCCTTGCGGCAGAAGGATGTAACCGCCGTTTCCCTTTACTACAGGCGAACACGTGAAGAGATGCCGGCTTATGAAGAGGAAGTAGACGCGGCCCTCGAGGAAGGCGTCAGGATTGAAACCCTCATATCGCCTGTAAAGATCACTGTGCGCCAGGAGGAAATCGAGGCCGCCCTTCGGGAAGGCGTTGAGCTGGAAACCCTTGTGACTCCCATAAAGATATTCTCAAAGGAAGGTCACCTGGTTGGAATTGAATGCGTTAAAAACCGTCTCGGCGAGGTGGATGCCACGGGCAGAAGAAAACCCGTCCCGATGCCGGGAACCGAGTTTAAGGTGGAACTTGACACACTCATCGTTGCAATCGGTGAAAAGCCCGAAAGCGAGTTTCTTGCTTCCATGGGCGTTGATATAGACAAGAGCGGAAGAATAATCGTGAACAGCAAAACCCTCGAAACCAACCTGAGGGGTGTTTTCGCCGGAGGTGACCTCGTGACCGGCCCCAACACCGTGATCGACGCTATCGCGGCCGGCAAAAAGGCGGCCCGGAGCATTGACCGCTTCCTTCAAGGCCTGCAGCTCACAATGCCGGCAACACCGAAGATTCCCGAGGTCTACATAGAACCCGCGGTTATCAGCGAATCAGATGCGGAAAAAGAAACCCGCGCCGAGCCTGAAACGTTGACGCCTCTTGAAAGAATAAAGAACTTCCGGGAGGTGACAATGACCTTGCCGGAAAATCTGGCCCGCCCTGAATGCAGGCGCTGCCTGCGATGTGACCTGGAATTCACGATGGAAAAACCCATGGATCAACGGGCGAGCGATGCAACTGGAGGAGTTCACCATGGTTAAACTTAAGATTAACGGGCTGCCCGTATCCGTTGAAAAGGGCACTACAATCCTCGAGGCGGCCAGGTTTTACGGCTTGCCCATACCGACTCTCTGCCACAAGGAGGGGCTGTCACCCTACGGCGCATGCAGGCTTTGTGTCGTCGAGATAGGCGAGGGACCGGGCGCGCGGCTCGTCTCATCCTGCACCTATCCCGTTGAGGAGGGGCTGATCGTAAGAACAGCCTCCGAGCGCGTTTTGTCGGCAAGGAGAATCATCATCGAGCTCCTGCTGGCGACATGCGCGCAATCCAAGACCATCCAGGATATCGCCTCCCAGCACAACGTGAGGCGGCAGCGGTTCAGGCAGGAGCATGAGGACTGCATTCTTTGCGGATTGTGCGTACGGATTTGCAAGGAACAGATGATGGCCGGCGCCATCGGGTTCCGCGGCCGCGGCGAAGAAAGAAGTCTGGGCGCTCCTTTTGACGCGCGTTCAGATGTCTGCCGTTTATGCGGCGCCTGCATGCAGGTATGCCCTGCCTGCCAGGCTCGCTGCACCTTCAACGAACCGGACAAGGCAATATGCGGGGGCTGCGCAAACCTTCCCCCTCCCTGTATCGAAAAGGATCAGTTCAATGACATGATGTGTTACATGTCGCCCTGCGTGGCGTGCGAAATAAAATAAGCATAAACCCAGAAAGGAGCACCATATATGTCTTTTTCAAGAGTTAACACCTCCGGCGCAACCCTTACCAAGAACAGGACCGAGGAGTCGATAACACCGACATCAGGAATGTGCGTGACATGTATCGACGGCTGTATAGGCATGTGTGAAATAGGCAAGTCCGCTTATCGTGGGCACGAAGTAATATATCCCCAGCCTTTTGGCGTAATTACCGTTGCCGGCGAAAAGAAATACCCCATTGATTATTCACATTTCAACATCATGGGAACTGCGGTCGGCGCTTACGGAATTGAAGCCGACAGTGACAAGGCCATCTTCCCCGCCGTAAATATCGAGGTTAAGATAGGTCATGACAGGGGATTGAAATTCCATCTTCCATGGCTGATTTCCGGTATAGGATCCACCAATATCGCCAAAAACAACTGGGAAGGGCTTGCCATAGGATCCGCGCTGGCTGGAACAGCTCTAACCATCGGGGAAAATGTCGTTGGCATGGACCCTGAAGCCGTATTCAAGAAGGGAAAAATTGTTGATACCATCGATTTGAAGCGTCGCGTCAAGCTTTACAGGGATTACCAGGCCGACGGCTATGGAGCCATCGTCGTGCAGGCCAACGTGGAAGACAGCCGCTTGAAGGTACAGGAATACGCGATCCAGGAACTTGGAGTTGAATGCGTGGAAATCAAGTGGGGACAGGGTGCGAAAGACATCGGCGGTGAAGTTAAGATAAAGGATTTAAAGAAGGCTCAGATGCTCCAGGATCGAGGCTACATCGTACTGCCGGATCCTCATGATCCCAATGTTATCAAAGCCTTCGAGCGGGGGTCATTCAAGGAGTTTGAAAGGCATTCCAGGGTCGGCATGGTAAGCGAGGAGTCCTTTGCCTCGACAATAAACGGGCTCCGCAAGGCCGGCGCAAAATACATATTCCTCAAGACAGGCGCCTACCGCCCCGCTGACCTGGCCAGGGCCGTTGCCTTTTCATCAAAATACAAGATTGATCTGCTTACCGTGGACAGTGCCGGCGGCGGCACGGGCATGAGCCCCTGGAGGATGATGAACGAATGGGGAGTGCCGCCGGTGGAATTGCATTCCCTTGTCCATCAATACGCCAAGAAGCTTGCCTCCAAGAAGAGATACCTGCCTGCCATTGCCGTAAATGGTGGATTCTCCTTCGAGGATCAGATATTCAAGGCCCTGGCCATGGGCGCGCCCTTCGTAAAAATGGTGGGAATGGCGCGGGCTCCCATCGCGGCTGCCATGGTAGGAAAGACAATAGGACAAACCATTGAGGCCCAGCAGGTGCCTGTTTATATTGAGCGATTCGGCAATTCAAAGGATGAAATATTTGTCACTGCCAGTTCGCTGCGCGACAAACTCGGCGATAAGGAATTCGAAAGGCTTCCAACCGGAGCCATCGGGCTCTATACATATTATGAAAGGTTGGCCCAGGGTCTCCGCCAGCTTATGGCCGGCAGCAGAAAATTCTCCCTCGATCACATTACACGGGACAACATCGCCGCTCTTACCCGGGAAGCTTCCCAGGTAAGCGGCATTGAATACATCATGGACGTCGACGCGAAAGAGGCGGAAAAAATTCTCAAAGCGTAACCATAAAATTGAACAAGGGGGCCGGATTACCGGCCCCCCTTCTTCCCGCACGCCATGTTTCATCACCCATAAAAAATACCGCAGCCCCTTCAAGCTATCGGAACCTAGCTCGAGCTCGTAAATAGCAAATGATTTTCCCGAAATCGTTGTGTTAAAGTTAATTGCTTGAATTTTTAAAAGAAATCCGGACAAATAAAGTGAACGTTCTCGTAGTGGTTCCCCACAGCGGGGTCGTTATCCCCCCGGAAATATCCATGGAAAGCCTTTCCGTGGATTTTCCCGCCCTTGCGCGAAATATCGACTGGCACACGGACTGGCTCTACGATTTTCGCGATATCCTGGCGAACCGGCAAATCGTATTTCCATACTGCAGCCTCATACTCGAGGCTAATCGCGATCCCGACGTTCTGGAAGAAAGCGTGCCCTTGCGTGACGTCCACGGGCGGCCCGTTTACAGGCCGGGATCAGAGCCTGAACAGGAACTTCGGGCGGGAATGTCCGAAAGGTATCTCAAGACCTTTCATCGGGAAATCGAGGAAAAGATCACCGATGGAGCGGTTTTTCTCTTCGACGGACATGCCACGGTGACGGCCCGCGGCGTGGGTGACAACCAGATAGACCTGATGAATTTCCAGAAAGCGCTCATGGACAAAGGTCCCATACAATACTGCCCCGAAGAATACGTTGAAACATATGCCTCTGAGCTGCGAAAGCGGCTCCCGGAAGTCGAGGTTACAGTAAACAGATCCGAGTACTGGAAGGTCCACGGCCACGTGTGCGCCGCCCACAGTGTAAACTCCTTCACGCGCGAAGGCTCCAGGGCGCCCGCCTTCATTCAGGAAACAAACATGCGTCTTTACACCGGCGCCGATGGAACGCCGGACATAAGGGCCATCAACCGGCTGCGCCGGGCCTTTGCCGAATCGCTTTCGCTGACAGTCAACATGGTCGGGGAAAAGTGAAATGATAAAAAAAATGATCGACCTGCATATAGGAAGACAGACCTTCGATTTTGACTGCGGCGCGCAGGCACTTCAGACGGTCATGGCGTACTACGGCGTTGATGTGAGGGGTGACGAACTCATGAAAGCCTTGGGAACAGGCCCTAAGGGCACTTCGGTTCAGGCGTTGATCGCCGTTGCTGAAAGTTACGGTTTCCAGGTTAACTCTGGAAACAACTGGACACTGGCAAGACTTAAGGGTGTTGTAGATGAAGGATATCCCGTCATCGTCCTTCTTCAGGCCTGGGCGGACAGATTCATGACCCTTGACGACTGGCGCCGGAATTATGAAGACGGGCATTATTCAATAGTTATCGGCCACGACACCGGTGTCCTGCTCTTCGAAGACCCGGCATCGTTCCGCCGGGTATGGCTCCGGGACCGTGAGTTCCTGGCCCGATGGCACGACAGGGACCCTATAAGCGGTGAGGAGTATCATCACTTCGGAATGGTCCTTAAGGGCAAGCCGCCCGCTGGAAAAGCCGTGGACTACATGGGATGACGGGTTTCTGTCCTCATGCAAGACATTAATCAATTGCTGAATCCTGGAGGCAGAACGTCGGAATCCACAGAATCAAATCGATCTTCCCAAGGTTTCTTATCGCGGTCGGGGTCAGCTCTCAGGTCCAGTCCCATGGCTTTCCCTTCTATAATGTAGGAACCATGCTTAATACGCAGAGCATCCATGGGCTCGACTACGATGGATGAGCCTGCCTGTGCCGGACAGTGATATTCGCAGGCGCCGCAGCCGCTGCACTTGTGGGGAACCACGAATGGAACCGGCAAGGCCGCCTCGGGAACCCGCCTTATATCAATGGCCCCGTAGGGACATGTCTCGTAGCAAACAAGGCATTCTTTATTCCATTCCCAGGCAAGGCACTTATGCTTGATAATATGAGCGGTGCCTATCTTGGCCCACATCTTCTCTTGCGGGGACAGTGGGCGTAAAGCGCCTGTGGGGCATACGCTGCCGCAGACATTGCAAAAAGGGTAACAGGGCCCGCGGCGCGGGAGAACTTTCGGGCTGAAAAATCCGCCAAGACCGGCCTCCAGCCAGACCGGCTGGAGAGTGTTGCTGGGACAGGCCTTCATGCATGTTCCGCAGCGAATGCACCGGCGGAGAAAGTCTTCTTCAGGCAATGCGCCGGGAGGGCGAATGAGAGCGTCAGGCAGCACATTTCCGGGCAGGAAATCACTTTTAACAAAGCCGATACCGGTCTGAACAAGTATGGCCGCGCCCGCCCCGCTCAGGGCAGAGGCGATGATTTCCCTCCGGCCCGGCAAAAACCTTCGCCCCGCCGAACCATTCTCGAGAGCATTCAGGCCGAAAGACACAGCCTTCTCCGGACAAACCCTGACACAGGTTTCGCAGACAATGCATTCACCGTGAAAAGTAGTGAAAGGATCATCTTCGTCTATGGCGCCCGTGGGGCATGCCGCAGCGCAGAGGCCGCAATCAACGCAGCCGGGAGATACCCTTTTCTGCGCACCAGGGGCCTTCTTCCCACGATGGCCATCATGGCGCCGGAAGGGCATATATATCTGCACCAGAATCTCGGGGCGTAATTTATCAGCCCCATCACTACTATGAAAAAAATTACCACGAACCACTGCCCGGAGAACCGGTAGGACTGAAACTCGGCATAGGCAAGAAAGTTCAAGCCCAATTTAACGTTAAGGGGATAAAGCATATCCAGGAGCCCATGGGCGATAAAGACCAGGGACGGATAAATTATAAGACCGTACAGGCGGGTAATCAGTGAAAGCGGTGACGCGAGGAAGACTGAGGAAATGCCAAGGATTGCCGTCCCCAGCACAAACAAAAGAACATAATATTTAACTTTCCTAAGGCTGGCCGATCTTTCTGGAGTAATGCGCCTTTCATACTTACAGGCTCCATTTATAGCCCTGTCCGAAATATCGATGGTGTTGCCCATGGGACATATATAACCACAGAAGAGCCTTCCGAAAAAAAGTGTCAGGGCAAGCACGGCAAGGCCGGGCATCAATGCCGGAATCCAGTTTCTTGAACTGATGATTGTGCCCAGTGAAACAAGCGGATCGAACCTCAGGAATAAATCAACAGGAAACCTTTCCGCACCGGGAAAGACGGCCAGCCAGAGGAGCAACAGAAACAGTGCCAGGCTGGCTGTTTGAAGAAGCGCCCTGATGTTCATCATCAGAACGTCACCCTTCGGACATCAAGGTTTTCAATGTCCATCCTGCCGAGGCCCCTCTCATTAGCTTCCCTGATATGGGCCACCTGCGAGGGGTAAATATCCCGGCCGTACCAGGAAAACATATTAACGGTCATTGCATCGGCTGCCACCATGTCCTTAGAGACAATAATTGTGTCTTCTTTAGCAACTTTTCCAGGACCTGAAGGTCCGTGGGTCGTCAGGACCCTTGTGGCGTCTATAACGGTGAGATCGGCTCTGAGAAAAGTGCACAGATCAACAATAGCTGAGCTCAGGTCGTGACTTCTGTGCATGACACCGCGGTTGCGAATGAGCCCCATCATCCCTTTCATTGACAGGCTAACTCCCGTGGCAAAATGTGTTTTAGCCACCGGTACTGCAATAAGAACGTCAGAGGCAATAACAGCCTTCATGACCTCTGTTTCCTTTAGACTTCTTCCCCTTTCGAGTGTCACTTTTTCAAAGAAACGGCCGGAACTGAACATGTGAACGGATGTCCGGGGCAACCCGGCGCAGGCCTCCTGAACACCCGACATCTCCAGGCATCTGCCCGCCTCATCAAGTGGATTATCAAGCACCAGTACAGAGACGGCGCCGGCCTCTTCGCACAGACCCGCCAAGGCCTTTACAACTTCAGGATGAGTATTTGTGGCAGTTTGCGGAGGTTGGCCAAAGCTCATGTTAGGCTTGATAACCACTGTGTCGCCGGGCTTCACAAAGGCGCCCATACCCCCCATTGCTTCGACGGCCGCTTTTGTGGCGCCTTCAGGCCCGCCCTTGGCGACAACAATGTCCGGAATTGCCTGCGCCGTCGCCTGGGCGGGAACCAGAAGCCCGGCATTGGCGCCGGCCGCAATGGCAAGGGTTGCCTTTGCCTGGATTTTCAAAAAATCACGCCGGGATAATGAAATGTCCGCAAAGCATCTCCCGCTGTTTGAAACACCCTTTTTCTTTTCCATGGGCCTCTGTTCTTTTAGAACATTAAATGGAGGACGACATCCCCCTCATCCCTGATAAAACTTCAATGCAATAATCCATTTCTTCGGGATACCCAAGGCTGATTCTAATATGATAGGGCATGGAGGATATTTTTCGCCCTGCCACAATTCCCTTTCCGTACAGGAAAAGGTGAATGTCCTCCCATAAGATTCCGGCCGACATAAGCACATAGTTCGCGCTGGAGGGGATGTAATCAATCCCCAGGCTTTCAAGGCCCCGGCAAAACCTGAGCATGGTCTTTTCGTTTTCCCCGCGCACCTTATCGACCCAGGCGCTGTGTTTAAGGGCTTCCCTGGCCGCTGCGGCCCCGGCCTGGTTAATGTTGTTCCACAGCCTGTGGCCGGCCATGGCGTTTATTAGCTTGCCGCTCCCGGCACAATAGCCGACCCTCAGTCCGGCCATGCCATAGACCTTGGAAAAGGTCCTGATGACGAGCAAATTTGGCATTCCTGAACGGACATAATCAAGACAACTGTAAAAACCCGGCCCCACATATTCAGCATATGCTTCATCAACAATAATAATCACATCCCTGGGAATCTGACGTATAAAATCAGTCAGCTCGTCTCTGACCAAAACATTTCCGGTTGGATTGCATGGGTTACATAGATAGACCATACCTCCGCCGCGCCCGTAGACCGTGTCAAGCATGGCCTGCAGATCATGGCCCATACAGCCATTCCCGGCTGGAACTTTTATGGGACTGATATAGCGCAAACCCGCGAAATAACCGATGGCCTCATAGACAGGATCGCTGATTACGGGAGGTTTGTCCGGAGAACAGAAAACGTCGGCTGCCATCTTCAAAAGCTCTATGGCGCCGCATCCCAAAAGAATCTGGTCTTGTTTCAGGCCGAAAAAACCCGCAAGATCCGCCACAAGATTGTTCCTCTGCTCTCTCACGTAGCGATTAGAGAGATTCGTCACCGCCTTTGAACCGGCTTCAAGCGCCGAAGGCGGCGCGCCGTAAGGGCTTTCGTTGCTGTTCAGGATTATGGGAAAGGAACATTCGCGAGGGTTTACCGAATAGTCAGCGGAAACAATGGAGCCCCGTCCGGAAACACATCCTGCCACGGCTCCCAGACCGGCGCTTCCGGCAAGAACCAAAAAATCTCTTCTTCCTACCCGGGGCATGCTATATCCTTTCTTTTCATTTCAAGGCTGAGAATTGTTACGGGCCTGCCAATTCTCTTGCTTTCGTAAAATGACGTATATGGGTCGGGAATCTGACGCAATCCGAATATTGAACGCAATATCTGAATTTTTCACGTTTTGTTTGTCAGTATATGATCAATGATTACACTAGTCAATGGCATTATGCCATTACCGGAGAGAGGCTCAAGTCATGGTCTCCTTGAAGGTATGCCGTCAGATCGGTTAACTTGGAGTACTTATAATTTTCTATCCAACGAGCAGGCCAGGCTTTCCTTTCTTCAATGATTGACCGATTTCGAGAATCATGTAAAAGTGAAAAACGTAATTCTTGTATGCTTTGGCATATCTCCGGCAAGCTGACCATTAATAACATTGAGTCCCTCAAGGGGCGTGAATGTTGGTTTCGCTGCAACAGCAATGGAGTCGGTGACAGGTTTTGCTGTTAATCCTGTTCTCGAGCCCGGTGCAAGCTTCGGCACAGATGATCTGAATGTGAAAATGCTTATTTCCATTCCAAAAAATTTCCCCAAATTTTCAAAATGGCATCCATTATGGAATCAACGTAATACGCGATTTCTTGCGGCTTGCCTTGCATTTCTATTTCTGTCCTGTTCAACCCTTCCGGACCAGTCACAGGACCCGGATTATGGCTCAACACTCTGCCTGCCGGCCTTCCCCGACAAGGACGGGTGGTATGGCGGGGACGGCGCCTGGTCCGTGGACCTGGGAGACGGACGCGTCCTATGGCTCTTCGGAGATTCCTTCGTATCGAACCGGGAGGGTCGCCTGAACCGGGTGGGCATGCGGGTGATACTCGGCACAACCCTGGCTCTATCGACCTGCACCGCTGAGGGGGAATTCAGGATCAGATACCGGCTGAAAAAGAAGGAGGGGGAATTCGTTTCATTTTTCGGTGAGGGAGAGTGGCTGTGGCCTCAGGATCCCTACATGGCCGGTGGAAACCTTTACGTTCCCCTGGTTTCAATAGAGGGCGATCCGGATCTGCCGGGACCCTTTGGATTCAGAATCCTGGGGCACAGAGTCGCGCGAATAAAATATTTCGATGGAAAAGATCCCTTCGAATGGTCCGTCGACTACATTGACCTGTCGCCGGGTATCCCAGCGGGCGTTCATGCCTTCGCGACGACATCGGTTGTTCACGAAGAGTATGTGTACTTTTTCCCCCTCTACGGGGCGACCGTGGATGATTTCACGGTTTTCGGAAACCTTCTTGCCCGCATATCCCTGGACAGCATTGACGACCCTGGACGGTCCGTCGAGTACCTCACCAGGGATGGAAGGTGGCAAAAAAATCCCGGGCACAGCGAAATGCAGGTTGTCCTCGACGCCGCCGTACCCGAGATGAGTGTGAGATACCACCCACATAGAGGACAGTGGGTTGCCGTTTACCTATCCACAGAAAGCAGGGGCGACCGGATGCTGTTGCGGACGGCTGACAGGCTTGAGGGTCCCTGGGGAGAACCAGAAGTTATAATAGCGCAAATTCCCGAAGTAGATCCGGAGAGCCCTCTCTATGACAAGGAAAACTTCTGCTACGCGGGCAAGGAGCACCGGCAGTTTTCCCGGGGGAAAACTCTTGTGGTGACATACGTCTGCAATTCACATGGCGATCCTGAAGACAATTCAGGGTTTCTGCGAAACAATCTCTTTCTTTACCGGCCCGTTGTAAA